>CAZSNH010000097.1:3615-8521 GCA_964607855.1 uncultured Hyphomicrobium sp.
TGAGCAACAAGGGTCAGATTTACCACCTTCCCTGGAGCCCCTGGTACGGCAAAGTCAGGGTCGAGGTCGAGAAAGGTGAACGCTGGTTCTGCTCGGAGGCCGAGGCATTGAGCGCCGGTTGGCGGCCCGCCATCGTCAACTGATCCCAAATGAAGTCCTGTTCACCGGCTCGAAGGCCCGTTGACAGAACGACGCGTAAAGAGGAATGTTGCGCGTGTTTTAGCCGTTCCAGCCTGCTGCCGGGAGCGAGGAGAGAGCATGTCCCTAAGATTGTCGATGATGGCGTCCGCAGTCGTTTTGGCTTTTGGGCTCGTAGGCCCAGCCTTTGCTGGTCCGACGTGGGAGGGAATCAAAGCCGAAGTTTATGCCGGCAAGACGTTCCAGGATGGCACGGGGATCATCGCCCTTAAGGCCCCCTATCGTCCGGAAGACGTGCGCAGCGTCCCACTCTCGGCGGACGTACACTTCAAGGATGGCCGGCATGTGAAGTCGGTGACCTTCATCGTCGACGAGAACCCATCGCCTATCGCCGCGAAGTTCAAGATCGGACAAGTTCGCGACCACGTCGCCATTACAACTCAGATCCGTCTCAATCAGCAGTCGGATGTGCGCATTGTTGCCGAAGCTGACGACGGCACGCTCTACATGGTCGAGCAGCTCGTGAAATTTGCGGGCGGCCAAGCATCTTGCTCGGCACCTCCGATGGGTGATCCGGCCGAAATCGCAGCCAATATGGGCAAGATGAATTTTGCTCCCGTGGGCGAGATCGCAACGCAATCCAAGAGCCTGCAGAAGGCCAAGTTCGAATTGTCCCACCCCAACCACACGGGCATGGTGCTCGATCAGATCACGTTGCTCTATGTGCCGCTCCTCATGGTTGAAAAGATCGAAGCCCGCCAGGGCGACGAGGTCGTCTTCGACATGGAAGGCTCGATCACGCTCGGCCAAAACCCGAAGATCGAGTTCGACTACATCACGAACGGGGCCGAAGAAATGACCATGACGGCCCGCGATTCAAGTGGCGCCTCGTGGGAGAAGAAGTTCCCGATCGGTCCGGCCGGCTGAGCGAGCTGAAAAACTCCGCCTTTCCATTTTCGCAAGTGGGGTCCGCAAGAGCGAACTCCAAACAAGCTCGTGCGACGTGCGCTGCCACGAGGACGGCCTTCTACGACGTTGAATGTCAGCGCGTCCGAAACCCATGACCGGGACAGGCAATTCTTTAGCTTAACGCGAGGCATACGCAGGCGGACCAATCGAACGTGTTAATCTGGGCTCCATCGTTTGGTTCACCATGCCGTTGCTCGATCATCGCATATCGCATCCGCGCGGAAAGCCACGCCATGAGGATGCCGTCCAAGTCTGGCTCGCAGACAGCTCGCGTATGGAGGAAGGCGGGATCCGCAATGCGGAGCTCGTTCTTTCGCGCGACGAGCAGGCCCGCGCTGACCAGTACCGTGAGGACGCCATCAGAATCCGCTTCATGACTGGGCGCGCCATGCTCCGTAGCCTAATCGCCGAGCATGTCGGCCTGCCGGCGCGTAACGTGATGATCGCGCGCACAGACTTTGGGAGGCCAGCCCTCATCGCATCCGGCGAACCGGCTCTCGACTTCAGTCTGTCATATGCCGGGCCGCTCATCCTGCTCGCAATTGGGCTCGGCGTGCGCGTCGGCGTCGATATCGAGGCCATGCGGCTCATACCGGAAGCCGATGCCATCGTAACCCGGCACTTCGCGAAGTCCGAGGCAAAGCGCTGGAGCGAACTCCCCCTCGGTCATCGCCAGCGCGCGTTCCTCGAAGGCTGGACCCGCAAGGAAGCCGTGTTGAAGGCTGCCGGTTGCGGGCTCGCCTGTGGTCTCGGGACTGCCAATGTGACGTTCGGGCCCGGTATCCCCGCGCGCGTCGTCGCGGCGGGCGGCGTTCGCGACCACGGCTGGCAGCTAAAGGACATCTCGCCCGTTGACGGCTATGTGGCCGCGCTCGTCTCAAATCTTCGCTTGAGCGAGAGGCTCGCGATGCGTCGTTGGCTCTGAGTAGGCCTCGGCATGGAGCGAATTTCGCCGAGCCTCCTCGAGGCATTGTGAGAGTTCGGCTGCAAGATGTTCGACGTTCGGGGAAAGCATTATGAAGCAGGGCTCTCCTGGTACCTCGTGCACACGAACGGCGCCGGCAATCCAGCGGCCCCACCCGAAACGCTCAAGCCTGCTGAACTTCTTGAGTAAGGCCGGAGTGAGAAAGAGTTCGAGATCGCCGCTATAGGCCTCAGGTGGAACGTGCCGTTTTGTCGAGCGCTGAATGAAAAACTCCTCACCCATGCCCGAACGCATCCAGAGGGGCAGCTGCTTGCCGGCGCGCAAGTATGCCGCGAGTGCCAGCTTGCAGAATTGAATTTGCAGTTGCTCCACATAGTAGGGGTTAGTGAGGTGCATCCAGGTTTGACGCGGTCCGCGTGCGAGTACTCCCAGTATTCTCCTCATGACGGAGCGTTGCCTGCCCGAAGTCTTCTGAGGTGAGCTGTCCGCGCACGATTGCTCTTGGCTAACCGCCGTATCAAATACGGCAAGCGTTGCCACTTGCGCCCCCTCTCGCGCGAGCTGCCGCGCCATCTCGACGGCGATCATGCCCGCTGTGAAGCTGCCGGCAATGTAATAGGGCCCCACGGGCTCAACGGCGCGCACGGCGGATACGAAGAAGGCCGCGATCTTGCTCAGCGAGGACTCGATCAACAAGTCGTCTGGCAAGGCTCGCCATTGCAGCGCGTAGAACGGCTGATCCGGGCCGAGCGCGCGAGCCAGGTTGCTGAGATTTACAACCCCGCCCCCGACGCAAAAGATCGGCGGCTTGCTTCCCTTAAGCTGGATCGGGATGGCTGCCTCACAACGGAGCTTCTGCGCTCCTATCCGGAGTCCCTCGATGAACTTGGCCAGGCTCGAGATCGTTGGGGCCTCGTAGAGAATCGCCGGCGGCAGCACGAGGCCCATCTGCTTCTCGATGCGCGTGAAGACGCGAATTGCCAGCAGTGAATGAGCGCCAAGATCGAAAAGGTTCTCATCTGTGCCGATAGACGAGCGGCCGAGTGCCTCGGTCCACATGGCGAGGAGACACCTCTCGAGTTCGGTCGCCTGCTCAGAACTCTTAAGGCCGTCTGCGCGCGTGCTCCAGTCGGGCGCAGGCAGAGCATTGCGGTCGATCTTTCCTCCCGCTCCTATGGGCAGGCGTTCAAGATGGACGTACCGGTCGGGGAGCATGTGGCCTGGCAGTGCGGCCGCGAGCCCATGGCGAAGTGCCTCCGTCGCCAGGTCAGTGACCACATAGGCGACGAGATGGGATTCGCCCATCGGGTCCTTTAGGAGGCTGACAACTGCCTCTGCGCCTATAGCGCCGAGTGCCGCCTCGATCTCACCAAGCTCAATTCGGTAACCTCTGAGCTTGACCTGACCATCTGCGCGCCCCAGGAATTCGATCAGGCCGTCAGGGCGCACGCGCGCGAGGTCACCGGTCTTGTAAAGGCGTGCGCCATGTTTGAATGGGTTTGGGACAAACCGCGCCGCTGTGAGCTCATGGCGCTTGTGATAGCCGCGCGAGAGTTGGATGCCGCTGACGCAGATCTCACCCTTAGCGCCCACGGCAACCGGGCGCATTTGCTCGTCCAACAGGTAGAGTTCCACGCCCGGCACCGGCCGACCGATCGGAACCGAGGTCGAGGTCTCAACTTTTGTGACGTCACTCATCGTGAGCGCGATGGTGGTCTCCGTCGGCCCGTAGGCATTCCAGAGCGGTGCATCGGTCAATGCGCGCCAGCGCGCTACGTGCTGGGGATAACAAGCCTCCCCGCCAATCACGCAATACCGAATGGAGGCTGGTAAACTGTCGATGCCCGTGATCACCTCGCGCCAAAAGGCAGTCGGAAGTGAGAGCGCGCTGATGCGCAAGGAGCGGATACCCTCAATAAAGCTTCCCGCCGATCGCACCATGTCCTCGCTACGCACGACGAGCGTGGCACCACTCGCCAGCGCTGCAAATATATCCTGCACGCTGGGGTCGAAACTGATCGAATTGAAGAGAAGTGCACGATCGTCGGGCCGCGTTCCAAAAGCGCGCCGGGCCGCTTCGACGTAGCTCGCCGCCGAGCGGTGCTCGATGAGAACGCCCTTCGGCTGGCCCGTCGAGCCCGAGGTATAGATGACGTAGGCGAGCCGGGCTGAGTCATAGGGCTGCGGATTATCGGCTGGCTCGGCAGCGAAGTCGTCGTCGTCGATGGTGAGGACGGAGACCGCTACGTCACGAGGAAGCGAGCCGCGGAGCGGGCTTTCCGTTACGACGACAGTTGCGCCGCTGTCGGCGAGCATGAAGCGCGTACGATCGGCGGGGTAGGCTGGATCGAGGGGCATGTAGGCCGCGCCCGATTTGAGAATCGCCAGGATTGCGGCAATCATCTGATGCGAGCGCGCCATGTACAGGCCAACGATCGAGTCGCGTCCGGCACCCATCGCCATGAGCTTGTGCGCGATCCGATTGGCGCGCTCATTGAGCTCGCGATAGGTGAGTGTCTCGCCTTCATACTCTACGGCCGGATGGTCCGGCCGCTCGGCCACCTGCCGCTCGAAGAGCTCGTGCAGGCACGGCCATAACCACTCGGAGTGTGCGATTTGATCCATCGAGTCCCCGCTCATCGCCGGACTACAATTGGGAGCTGAGCCTAACACTGGGCCGCGTAGCGTCTCCGATCGTCTTTCATTAATGATTAGCTTCGGACCCGGCCGAAACGTGAGAGTGCAAACCTGGCGAACTCATTTCGCCGGACAGGGAAAATTCGGAGCGGAGAACGTGCTGTTGCCTTAACGGGCCGCGGTGATGCCCGTCATTAGATCGCCCTTGCCGGAACTCCGCTTTCTCCGACTCGCGTC
>CAZSNH010000098.1:0-1707 GCA_964607855.1 uncultured Hyphomicrobium sp.
GCCTTCGAGGAATTGGAAACCCTGAAACCGCGCATAAATGAGATCGAACAGAAGCTCAAGGTACTGCTGCTGCCCAAAGATGCCGCAGACGAAAGAAGCGCCATTCTGGAGGTGCGGGCCGGAACGGGCGGCGACGAGGCTGCGCTTTTTGCAGCCGATCTTTTTCGCATGTACAGTCGCTACGCCGAGCTCCATGGCTGGAAAACGGAGATCATCTCAGCTTCCGAGAACGATCTCGGCGGCTATAAGGAAATCATCGCCTCCATCACGGGTGAGGGCGTGTTCGCGCGGCTAAAATTCGAGAGCGGCGTGCATCGCGTGCAGCGCATTCCGGCAACCGAGACGAGTGGGCGTATTCATACCTCGGCAGCTACCGTCGCCGTACTCCCGGAGGCCGAAGAAATCGATTGCGAGATCCGTCCCGAGGACATCCGCATCGATACTATGCGGGCTTCAGGGCCTGGCGGGCAGAATGTCAACAAAACCGAATCCGCGGTTCGCATCATCCACATTCCAACCGGCATCACCGTCATTTCGGCTGAAAAATCCCAGCATCAGAACCGGCGTATGGCCATGCAGGTTCTACGTTCCCGTCTCTACGAGCATCAGCGGGAAAAGGCCGAAAGCGAACGCAGCCAAGCGCGCAAGAGCCAAGTCGGCTCGGGCGACCGCTCGCAGCGCATCCGCACTTACAATTTCCCGCAAGGACGCGTTACCGACCACCGCATCAATCTCACTCTGCATTCGATCGACAAAATCATGCTCGGCACCGGCCTTGACGATATCATAGACCCCTTGATCACGGAGCATCAGGCGAGCCTTCTGGCGGCGATGGAGAACGATGCCTGAAGTCTGGTTCCCGAATGGTGTAACGGTTGCGGAGGCGCTCAAGGGGGCCTCTGAGATGCTCCGGCAGGCGGGTATCGAAAATCCGGAGCGCGATGCGCGCATCCTCGTTGCGGCCGCTTCAGGACTGACAGCACTTGATCTTATTAAAGACCCAGTGCGCAGGCTCAGCCAGTCCGATGGCAGCACGGCAGGTGCTTTTCTAGCGCGCCGCCGCGCGCGGGAGCCGGTCTCGCGAATTCTCGGCTGGCGTGAATTTTACGGCCGCCCATTTCTCGTGACTCCGGCAACGCTTGATCCGCGTCCAGAAACGGAAACCCTCATTGACGCAATACTCGAAATTTCGGACTTAGAAGGATGGCGAGACCGCCCTCTCCGCTTCCTCGATGTTGGAACCGGTACGGGATGCATCGGTCTAACGCTCCTTAAAGAGCTGCCGGCGGCGCGGGCCGTGCTTTCCGATCTCAGTCCTGATGCGCTTGAGGTGGCACGCCGGAACGCGGATCACCTTGGCCTCGCCGAACGCACATCTCTGGTGACCGCGAGATCTCTCATCGGAATCGAGGGGCCGTTTGATTTCATTGTCTCCAATCCGCCCTATATCGCCTCCGCAGACGTCGAGCGTCTGCAACTCGAGGTGAAGGGCTTCGATCCAAGGCTAGCCTTGGATGGCGGAAAAGACGGGCTCGCCATTTATCGGGAAATCGTGAGCGGGCTTGCCCGAATTATTCCGAAAGGTTGGGTGTTCTTCGAGGTCGGAGCCGGACAAGGGAAGGATGTCGCACACATTCTTTCCGTTGCCGGATTAATTGCGAGCCGGGTCTGGAAAGACTTGGAAGGGCACGAAAGGTGTGTGGCGGC
>CAZSNH010000098.1:1717-8518 GCA_964607855.1 uncultured Hyphomicrobium sp.
GCACTGACACATTTCTAACCTTCTGCGGAAATACACTTGGAAATGTCACGTGATCAGTCTAGACTATCAAAAATACAAGAATTAAAGCGCGATGCGTGGTGGCCGGGTACGGGTAAATACCGACTGCCAAGTGATCGCGATATGGGATAGCGAACGGACGATAGATCCTTCAAGGCTGAGATCGTTTCGCCAATGCCGCGGGGTCGGCGGTATTTCAATCGCATCAGGGCCCTTTCCTATTTGGAATCGTGAGTCGCCGATCGAACGTGCAGCAGCATTATAAGCGGATAAGTATGCCGGGAGCGATGTTGCACCGGCCAGTTGGCGCTATAGGTGCGCCGAAGGTTTTGAGGGGGCGAGTCGCTGTTCGGCTCGATGACTGCCGTAGGGCGGGGAAAATGGTGCGGTGTACCGCACGTTCGCTATTACACGAGACGTGGGTAGCGAGGGATGGTCGTTAACTATCGAGAAAAAAGAAAATGAGGCAAGGCCAGCAGAACCGTCGCGGTCGCGGACGGAGCAATCACAATCAACATCACCGGAAGGGCGGCCAAAACCCGCTCACCCGCAGCTTTGAATCGACCGGACCCGATACCAAAATACGCGGCACGCCGGCGCATATTGCCGAAAAATATATGGCACTCGCACGAGATGCGCTTTCGGCTGGCGATCCGGTTCTTGCTGAAAACTATTTGCAGCACGCCGAGCATTACAACCGCATCATCATGGCGTACCGCGAGCAGATGCAGCAGAGCGGCGAATTCGCGAATGGCGGCAGTCATTCGCAACAGAACCGCTTCCAGCCGCCGGAAGCAGATGAGTTCAGCGATGAAGGTGACGAATTCGCCAGCGATCAGCCTGTTGTCGCGCAGGCGGGGGAGCCGCAACCGCAAATCCAGCCCCCATCGCAGCAGCAGCGATCGTTTGACTCACAGCGTCCTGATGATCGCAGTCAGCACCAGGGCTTCGAGGGCTATCGCGGCAATCCGCGCCAACACAACAACCGCGACAGGTTCGGCGGTGAGCAGCGCGGTTTCCAGGAGCGGCACGATCGCGGTGACCGCCGCGATCGATTCGAGCGTGGAGATAGGGGCGAGCAACGCTTCGACAGACAGCAGCAGCAGGACGCGCAAGGCGGCGAGCAGCGCCGCCGGGATCGCGAGCGGTTTGCGCCTGTCGCACACGAGCAGCCAGAATTTTTGCGCCGGCCGGTGCGCCGTCCTCGCCGCGAGGGCGAAGAGGACGAGGTTGCTGCAGCAGCTCCAAATCCAGACGATTCGACAAGCAAGTGAACGGCTGCGCTTAAGCAGCGACCAGCTTGAACGGTGCGTGGTGCCTTAATTCCCCGCTGCTCACGATTTCAGCATAGACGCCGAAATCTGTGTGAGCCCACTTCCGCGCGAGTTGGGCCGGAATGTCCATGTTGCGCTCACCCGTTTCTGGATCGACATTCGTTGCTGCGCAGCGGTCTGTTCTCTTCAAGATCTTCAACCGCACATCCTCCGCTTCGAACGTGTGCCCGATGAGGTCGAATTCTTTCCATGCCGGAAGTCCGTCGATGACAAGATTGGGACGGAAGCGCATAGGATTGACCGGCCGGCCGATGGCCTGTTCGAGATCCCGAATGGTCGCGAGGTTGACGATATGGAGGCACTTCGCAGAGACATCCGAGAAGCTGTGGCCCGGTGCAGAGACAATGCGCGGCGCCCCGCGCAGATCGTCTGCCATGTAGGCTGCCAGAAACTGCTCGATGAGAGAGCGGCCGACTTTGGTCGAGAGATCGCCGCTGATGACGGTACGGCCAGCACGTGACAGGGTCAGCACTTGCGAGGCGTCGTCGAATTTCGCTTTGATCGTGGCGAGCTTTTCGTTCCGCATCAGCATCAGGAAGTTGATTTTCGGGAGATGTTTCGGCGCTGCAGGATCGAACCGTCCGGGACCGTTCTCGATAGCGAATGCGCGATCGAAGGGCAGCGTTCCGCCAGCTTCGACGACGGCGCTTTCCATCGCCTCTCCCGATAGGCCTTTGACGGGATAGCGGTAGATGGCCGCGATTGAGAACGTGTGCGATTGGGCCGCGCCGGCTGACATCTCTGCCTCGTGACAATTCTTGCGATCCGGGGAGATTAGCAGATGAGGAGAGGGGCGTTTTGGAAACTCGCGCCCCCCAGGCGAAAACGCTCAGACGCTGACGTGCATGCGCGGTTGGCTTGGATGCCGCAACAGCAGCACCCACCCCTTTCATGTGGCCTTGGCCGCCCTATATGATTAGGGCGCAGGCAGACCTTGGGTGCCTTGGGACTCTGGATTGCTCACGCAACTCATCCTGAAACGACGGCGTTTGCCCCGTGCCTCATGGGCGGGAAGAACGCGCTGAGAAGGGTAGAAACGCATGAATTTCGACCGCTATACCGACCGCGCCAAAGGCTTTGTCCAAGCGGCGCAGAGCTTGGCCCTTCGCGAGGGGCATCAGCAATTCGCTCCCGAGCACATGCTCAAAGTGCTACTCGACGACGAGGAGGGGCTCGCGGCCGGCCTCATTGATCGCGCCGGAGGGCGTTCGCGAGAGGCGCTTGCGGCCGCCGAGCGAGCCCTTGCTCGTAAGCCAAAGGTTTCCGGCGGCGGAGCAGGCCAGCTCTACCTTGCCCCCGAACTCGCGCGTGTTTTCGATGCGGCTGAAAAAATGGCCGAGAAGGCCGGCGACAAGTATGTTACCGCTGAAAGGCTCCTGTTGGCGCTCGCCGTTGAGAAGGGATCTGAGGCCGCGCGCATTCTCGCCGAAGCAGGTGCTTCCCCTGATCGCATCAATGCTGCAATCAACGACATCCGCAAGGGCCGCACGGCGGATACCGCTTCGGCTGAGCAGGCCTATGACGCCCTGAAGCGATATGCGCGAGACATCACGGAAGCAGCAGCCAGCGGCAAGCTCGATCCCGTGATCGGCCGCGACGAAGAGATCCGCCGCACAATCCAAGTGCTGTCCCGGCGCACCAAGAACAACCCCGTGCTGATCGGTGAGCCCGGCGTCGGTAAAACGGCGATCGCCGAAGGGTTGGCGCTGCGCATCATTAAGGGCGATGTGCCCGAGAGCCTCAAGGATAAGAGGCTCCTTGCGCTCGATATGGGTGCGCTCATCGCAGGTGCCAAGTATCGCGGTGAGTTCGAGGAGCGCCTGAAGTCGGTCCTGCAGGAAGTTCAGGCGGCGGCTGGCGGGATTATTCTTTTCATCGACGAGCTGCACACAATTGTTGGGGCCGGCAAGTCCGAGGGGGCCATGGATGCTGGCAATCTCCTCAAGCCTGCGCTTGCCCGTGGTGAACTGCATTGCGTCGGCGCGACTACACTCGACGAATACCGCAAGCACGTTGAAAAGGATGCGGCGCTCGCGCGGCGCTTCCAGCCTGTGTTCATCGGTGAGCCGACGGTCGAGGACACGATCTCGATACTGCGCGGCCTCAAAGAGAAATACGAGTTGCATCACGGCGTGCGCATTACAGACAGCGCGCTCGTAGCTGCGGCCACACTCTCGAACCGTTACATTACCGACCGCTTCCTGCCCGACAAGGCAATCGACCTTGTTGATGAGGCGTCTTCGCGCCTCAGAATGCAAGTCGACAGCAAACCCGAGGAGCTAGATGCGATTGACCGCGATCTCATGCAGATGAAGATCGAACGCGAGGCGTTGAAGAAGGAAACTGACGCTGCCTCCAAGGATCGTTTGGCGAAGCTCGAAAAGAATATTGCTGAACTCGAGGAGAAATCGAAGTCCCTCACCATGCGCTGGGAAGCTGAAAAGCAGAAGCTCGGCTCGGCCCAGAAGCTCAAGGAAGAACTTGACCAGAAGCGCGGCGAGCTCGAGCGCATGCAGCGCAAGGGCGATCTCGCCCGGGCCGGCGAACTTGCCTATGGCATCATTCCGGAACTCGAAAAGAAGCTCAAGGCAATCGAGAGCCAGGAAGGAAGGGGCACGATGCTCGAGGAAGCGGTGACGCCCGATCAGGTTGCGGCCGTTGTATCGCGCTGGACAGGTATTCCCGTCGACAAGATGCTCGAAGGCGAGCGCGACAAGCTTCTCAAGATGGAGGACGCCCTCTCGAAGCGCGTCGTTGGGCAGAAGGAGGCCGTTGTCGCGGTCTCGACTGCGGTAAGGCGTGCCCGCGCCGGTCTTCAGGATCCGAACCGGCCGATCGGCTCGTTCATGTTCCTCGGCCCCACGGGCGTTGGCAAGACCGAGCTCACCAAAGCGCTCGCGCAGTTTCTGTTTGACGACGAGCACGCGCTCGTGCGCATGGACATGAGCGAGTACATGGAAAAGCATTCGGTCGCTCGGCTAATCGGCGCACCTCCTGGATACGTGGGTTACGAGGAGGGCGGTGCGCTGACCGAGGCAGTTCGCCGGCGTCCTTATCAAGTGGTACTTTTCGACGAGATCGAGAAAGCGCATCCGGACGTCTTCAATGTGCTCCTGCAGGTGCTCGATGATGGCCGCCTGACGGATGGGCAGGGCCGAACGGTCGACTTCAAGAATACACTCATCATCCTGACGTCGAACATCGGCGCCGAATTCCTCGTCAATCAGAAGGAAGGCGAGGATACGGAAGCCGTTCGCGACGATGTGATGGAGATGGTGAGAGCCAAGTTCCGCCCAGAGTTCCTCAATCGACTTGATGAGATCATCCTCTTCCACCGCTTGCAGCGGGCAGACATGGGCCGGATCGTCGAGATCCAGATGGGGCACCTCACCAAGCTTCTCTCGGATCGCAAGATCACGATCGAGTTGGACGAGGCCGCTCGCACCTGGCTTGCCAATCGCGGTTATGACCCGGCGTATGGAGCACGGCCATTGAAGCGGGTCATCCAACGTCACGTGCAGGACCCGCTTGCCGAACAGATCCTGGCTGGTGGCGTAAAGGATGGCGATAGGGTGCGCGTTTCTGCCCGCGATGGCACGCTCACGATCAACGGCTGGCCGGTGAAGGCTGCCGCATAATCAAAGTTGAGAGAGAGCCGGAAGTCCGGCTCTCCTCTTTTTGAGGCGTACGGCGACCGAAGGGCTTTCTCGCGCGCCACATGGTTGGTGTTCGAGCTGCGTGTCGAAGTTCGAGGCATGGCGGGCTGACCTGGTCCCTGGTTGATCTTCGCTTCAATTGCCCTTAGCTCCCCTCATGATTTTCGGCGTGAGGGGCCTTAGACGAACATGATCATTGCCATCGATGGACCGGCAGCCTCGGGAAAGGGTACGCTCGCGAAACAGATTGCCGCCCATTTGGGATATCATTGCTTGGATACAGGACTTCTGTATCGAGCCGTCGCGCGCGACGTCGAAATGATGGGGTTTCGGCTCGATGACCCGTGGGCCTGTGCTGCGGCCGCGAAGTCGCTTAATCCCGCTTCATTCAATGATCCTGCTCTGCGCGGCACCGCAGCCGGTGACCGGGCTTCGGTTGTCGCTAAGATTCCGCAAGTTCGGGAGGCGTTGCTCGCGTACCAGCGGGCCTTCGCGAGTAGGCCGCCAGGGGCCGTCATCGACGGGCGCGACATTGGGACTGTGGTATGCCCGGATGCCGACATTAAGATTTATGTTGTGGCTTCCGCCGAGGAACGGGCCCGGCGCCGATTCTTGGAGCACCAGAGCCGTGGCGAGCCCGTTCGCTATGAAACCGTGTTGAGCGACATTAAGGCTCGCGACGAGCGGGATGCCACCCGCAATGTCTCGCCCCTGAAACCGGCTGAGGATGCGCTCTTGCTTGACACGACGGACTTGGATATAGAAGCCGCATTCGACGCTGCCGTCGGATTGATCAAGAGGAAGATCGGCCAACAGGGGACCGCCTCAACCTGAAAAGGGAGGTTCGCACCCCAATTCGCGTTGGCAGGGCAAAGTGACCCATCACGGCAGGTTTAACGATCAGCAACACATCGGGTCTCGAGGTCACAGCCTTGGCACGCCTGCAGCTGCGCGCCAAGTAGCATCCGAGGCTCATCCGCAATCGAACCGCCGGTCTTTGAGTCCGCGGCCTCCAGAATAGAACCAAGGAGTACGAATGAGCACCACTGTCAGCAAAGAGATGAACCCCACTCGTGATGAATTCGCGGCCCTGCTTGCCGAAAGCCTCGCCAAGGATGACGTGTTCGAAGGTCAGGTCGTCAAGGGCAAGGTCGTCGGGATCGAGAAGGATCTCGCCGTCATCGACGTCGGCCTCAAGATGGAGGGGCGGGTTCCGCTCAAGGAGTTCGGGATCGGCGGCAAGCCGGGTGATCTCAAAGTTGGCGACACGGTCGAAGTCTATCTGGAACGAGTTGAGAATGCGCTGGGTGAGGCCGTCCTCTCACGCGACAAGGCTCGACGCGAAGAAAGCTGGACGCGGCTCGAGAAGCTGCACGAGAAGGGCGAGAAGGTGATGGGTATCATCTTCAATAAGGTGAAGGGCGGCTTCACGGTCGATCTTGATGGCGCTGTCGCGTTCCTACCCGGTTCACAGGTCGACATCCGTCCCGTGCGCGACATTGGGCCTCTCATGCACCAACCCCAGGCCTTCCAGATTCTCAAGATGGATCGCCGCCGCGGTAACATCGTAGTCTCGCGCCGCTCGGTGCTCGAGGAAACGCGTGCCGAACAGCGTGCGGACATCGTCGCTCGTCTTGGCGAGGGTCAGGTCATCGACGGTCTGGTCAAGAACATTACGGATTACGGCGCCTTCATCGATCTCGGCGGCATCGACGGCCTGCTTCACGTGACAGACATGGCATGGCGCCGCGTCAACCATCCGTCCGAGATCCTAAATGTTGGCGATACGGTCA
>CAZSNH010000099.1:0-8486 GCA_964607855.1 uncultured Hyphomicrobium sp.
GCAGCCTCGATGTGTTCGAGATCGCCACCCGGATCGACCACGGCGCCCACCATCGTCTCGCTGTCCCAGAGGAGCGTGCAGTTCTGCTGAAACGGCGTCACCGGAATGATGGCGGCCTGCAATCCCTTGTCCAACTTCGTCATAAGGCGTCCCCAGGGCTCGTCTCATCCGTCCACGCTGCGTTTTTTGTGTCCGCCGGGAACGACCGCTTGATGTTTCACATTCGTCCCGATATCTCAACCCGGAGATCAAGGCTCGGATCGCCGCATGCAGCTCATCGAAATGCGCTTTGCAAAAATCGACGGGACCGACGTCAAGGTCCAAGTGAACTCGGCGGCCGAGGCCAAAGAGGCCATCAAGGAATTGAAACATAAGAAAAAAGAGTTGGCACTGCTGAAGAAGCGGCTGCTCAAGGAGGAGCGTGCGTCGCGCGCCGCCCACGAGCGCGCCAACCGCGAAGCCGAAAGAATTGCCAAGGCGCGCGGCTTCATGGCCTCCATTCGCCGCGTGGGGCGATTGTTCCGCAAACCCGATCCAATCCGAGTGATGGACGACATCGCCCACAATATCGAGAGCTGCATCGTCCAGCTCGAAGGCAAGCTACTGAGACGCGACTAATCTCGAGTTGAGCAAATCGATTGCGCCCCACGCATGTGGAATTCGGGATTTCGCCGCCATTGCCCAACTCATGCTCAAATGCCTGTCTAGGCCTACGTCTGCGCTCACACGAGAACGCGCGCCCTATGATGGGGCCCATGACCTTGGGAGGCAGTGGCAATGGACAGACGACTGGATGATCCAAATCCGTTCGAGGATGGCGTTCACACGTTCACCGGAATCATCAGGACTTGGCGCACCTCGACGGCCGAGTTGCATACAGACAGCGGCTTGTCGGTTCAGATTCATATTCCGCAAGGCCAGCCGCCAGTACCGGAAGGTGCGCGCGTGACGGTTACAGCGCGCAAGTATAAGCCGCGCTACCTCATCACGGCCATTCAACCGCGCTAAGTTCTGCCGGCCGCGGTAGTCCGGCCAGCAGAACCTGCAGCGCCACCTAGACGCCGCGGCCGACTTCCATAAGAAGCCGTTCCGCCTTGGCATCCTCAATGCGATTGGCGAAGCGCTTGGCCTCGTGCTCGTCGCGAACGGTTTTAGAGAGCGTGAAAGCGGACCCCAGCATGAACACGCTCGACATGGTGAGATAGCCTTTGATCCAAAGGTCGGCTGGCAGGGCCCAGACGCCGAGAACCTGCATGGCAACGGCGGTTGCGAACGAAATGTAGGTAAAGGTTAGCCAGGCTCCGGTGTTATAGCTCATGGGTTGAATCGACATGGGTTTGCTCCGAAGGTTGAACGGGGGAATGGACAAGGATGGCGGCGGTTCGATTGAGCCTCCCCCATCACGACATGGTCTCCTGATCGGCTCCGCCAGATGATGCGGCCTTTCCGGCACTGGCCTTGAGCCTGGCCAGCACATCCGCGGGCTTGGTCTTCAACGTGCTGCCGAACCCGGCGGCCGACAGCCGGTCAGTGAGATCCTTCGCCGTGCCTCGCCGATCGAGTTCATCGAGGGCTTTCGTCACGTCGGCATCCTGCGCATTCAACTCGCGGATGCGCGAAAGCGTGGCTTCGGCTTCGCGGAGTGCACCTGTTCCGGCCGCAAGCGCGCGGCGTCCATTGGCTCCTGCCCGGCGGAGCGCTTCTTCAGCGCGACCTACCTCAAGGCCGCGGCGCAACTCCGAAAGACGGCGTCGGCCATCGTCTGTCACCTCCTTGAGGCGCGACACATCGGAGGCAAAGCGTGTAATCGCGGCGCGGCGCTCGGCAAGTTCGTCCTCGTTGGCGGCAATCACGGTTGCCGCTTCCTCGGCAAGGTCGGTCCGGCCTGCGGCGAGGGCCTGTGTTGCACTCATCTCCAACTCGCGAATCCGGCTTGCGAGCGCCTCGGCCGCGCGCTCTTCGGAAGCTTGATGCGCCATCGCGCACGCCAGCTCGCGCCGTGCGTGTTCGAGTGAAGCGGCAGCATCACGCAATTGCTGCTCCAGAATTCGGATTGCGTTGGCGTCGAAGATGGCTTCGTCCGTTTCGGAAATCCGGGCTCGAAGAAGTGTCGTAAACGTCCTCAACATTCCTTGCTCCATGTGCTTTACGTCTCGAATGACCCTGCTCGGCGGCGGAGCGCGCAGGCCCCAAAACCCCGCACGCCGGCGAGATGTTATTGTGAACAGTGTTCACAACCAGGGCGCAGGTGGGCCTTTTTCCCCTGCGAGCGAGGGGTTGCATCTAAAGTCCCGCCAAACCCCAGTTCGTGAACTCCGTTCACAGGCAGAATATCGCATGAAATTGTACGATGTTCAATGACATTATGAACTCTGTTCACTTTGCCCAGAATCAAGATTAAAAAAGTGTGATTGGGAAATGGCGGTTAGGCCCGAACCGCGGGCAGGAGCAAAGTCGTGACGGCGCCCAAAGCAGCAAGAGAGCCGTATCGGGCCGCGCTTCGCACCAAGGCGCTCAAGATCGCCGAAAGCACGGTCGAGGAGGCGGGTCTTAAGGGGTTGCAGGCCCGCGTGATCGCTGCAAAGGCGGGATGCTCCGTGGGCTCGCTCTACAACGTGTTTGGCGACATCGACGGGCTCGTGGTTGCCTTCAATGAGAGAACTCTCGAACTCCTCGAAGAGCCCTTGAAGCGTGCCTTCGAGGCCAACACGACAAAACCGACGGCCGCAAGGCTCACGGCTCTCGCACTCGCCTACATGCATTTCGCCTTCGACAATCAGAACCGGTGGCGCGCCGTCTTTGAGCATCAACCCCAGAGTGAGGTTCCCGCCCACTATCGCGAGAGGCAAGCCCGCCTCCTGTCACTGATCGAAAAAACGGTGAGCGGCGAAATCGCGACACCCGAGATGAGAATTCGTGCCGCACGCGCCCTCTTCGCGTCCGTGCATGGCATCATCGCGCTTGCCCTCGATAATCGCATCAGCACGTTCAACGCGGCCAACGTCGAAGGCGAAATCCGCTTCATTGTCGCTGCCGCTGCGCGTGGCCTCGCCGAGGCACAGTCTACCTAGCGCGGCAAGCCGGTCCTCAGCGCCCGCCCGACACCGGCACAATGGCGCCTGTGATATAGGCTGCAGCCGGAGACATGAGCCAAACCACGGCCGCAGATACGTCCTCAGCCTTTCCTGCGCGACCGAGCGGAATCGTTTTTGCGAGCCGGTTCGCCCGATCGGGATCGCCGGCGGCGGCATGAATGCCGGTTGCAATCAACCCAGGAGAGAGCGCGTTCACTCTGATGCCCTCGCCAGCAACCTCACGTGCAAGTCCAATCGTCAAGGAGTCGATAGCGCCCTTGGAGGCTGCATAGTGAACCCACTCGCCGGAGCCTCCCAGTTGCGCCGCCCGGCTCGAGACATTGACGATCGAGCCGCCGCTTCCGCCATGGCGGAGAGACATGCGTTTCACGGCTTCCCGGCAGCACAGAAAGGCGCCGATGACGTTGATGGCGAAGACCTCGGTCAGGAGTTCACTGGTTACGGTCTCGACGCGCTGAAACCCGCCCGTAATGCCAGCGTTGTTCACCAGACCCGACAGTCGGCCGAAATCGCGATCCACACCGGCAAACAACCGCACGACATCGGCTTCGATCGAAACATCTCCTTGATAGGCTCGAGCAACTCCTCCCCCGGCTGCGATGCTCTCGACAACGCTACGGGCGCCATCCTCGTCACTTGCAAAATTGACGGCAACCGGGTGACCGTGACTTGCCAAGGCGCGCGCCACGGCAGCGCCGATGCCTCGACTGGCGCCAGTCACCACGATGGCGCCACGGACGCTCGATTGCTTATCAACTGAAATCATACCCCGCTCCGGCTCGCTTCAGTATTCATCGAACAGCAATGACGCGCCGTGAGCAAGTCTAAGAGGAGGTGAGCGTGCTGAGAACAGGAACGCAGGAAATCAGATGGAAGTTAAGGGGGCACCTATTCAGCGGCGACCAGCGCAGATGTCGGCTCAAGGCGGCAACAGGGGTGCTCGACGACATCTCGAGGACGGACGTCTTCATCGGCGGAAATAGGTAACTCCATCTCTGTCCCGGCTCCCGGCGATACCTGTACCCGATTTCTGCCCTCACGCTTGGCCACATAAAGCGCTTCGTCGGCAACCTTGAGAACCTCCACCGGCGTGCTGCCTGAATGGGGGTAGGTTGCGATGCCCACCGAGATCGTTATCTTGGGCAGGTTTCCTTCTGCGTATCGCACCGAAAGCGCTTCGATCTTCGCCCGAAGCTGCTCGGCACGTTTCCTCGCAACGCTCGCCGTGTTGCCTGGCAGCACGACAACGAACTCTTCCCCGCCGAAACGGCACGGCACCTCGTCGTCCCGGAACGATGATTGCAGTGCTTCGCCCACAGCACGCAGCACCACATCTCCCGCGTCATGGCCGTGATTGTCGTTGTACTGTTTGAAGTGGTCGACGTCGATCGACAATAAAGAGACCGTCTGTCCGCTCCTGCCAGCACGATGAAATTCCCTGCGGGCTGTTTCGAGCATATAGCGCCGATTGTAGAGACCCGTCAGACTATCGCGGATCGACTGATCTCGAATCTGGTCGCGCAGCTTGACATTGGCGATAGCGAGACTGATGTGTTCGGCAGCTGCCAGTCCGAGGCGGCGTTGCTCGGCGAAGCGGGCCTTATGAGAGGCGGCGTCAATAATTTCCCTCGGCTTATATTCGAGGTGAAGAAGCCCCACCGTTTCCCCGTGCGCAAGTATGGGAATGCAGCAGTAGTCGTCGGCCGCTCCTGCATGGACGTGAGAGCATTTGAATTCGATTTCGCTCTCTCCATGAGTGTAGGTGCGGCCCCGCCGCAGCCCCCAACAGTCGTCTGGATGCATGGTTATCGTCACTTGGTCGCCGTTCCAGGCCTTCACGCACTCGAGAACATCGCGAGAGTTGGCATAGATGTAGACGCTGCCTGTGCAATCAGGCAGCAGGCGCTTCAAGACGTCTGCAATCATCTCGTAAAGTTCTGCTTCAGATTTTGCCGACTGCAGCCATTCGTTCAATTGCGAGAATGTTCGTGATTCGCGAGCCAATTTGTTGCGCTCGATGGCATCACATCGGAATGAGTCGATCGTGCGTGCCATCTGCCCAATCTCATCAGCACGCCCAATCGGCAGCGTGACATCGAAATTCCCTTGCGTCAGCTTGTCGAGCGTCTCTGAAAGCGTCGAGATCGGAAAGAGGACATCACGCAGGAGTACGAAAACCAAGCCGCAGGCGATGAAAACGCCGACAATGAAACTGATCTCGCTCAACCACTTCGTTCTTACGGCAAAACCGTCTGCGGCCGAGACTTGCTCTTCAACCAGGGCGTTTATGCGTTCGGCGGCCAGTTGCATGGCCGCTTCGAGGGTGGAAAACTGCTTTTCGAATTCCATCAACAGTGTTTCCGCGCGCTCGTGGTCTTCAAAAATCTCGGCGACGAGTTGCTCTGCAGCTGCAATGTAGTCCTTGAGCGGCTGCTCTAGGCGATCGAGTGTGACCTTGACGTTGGCTGGCAATCCGAGAGCTTTGTTGTCTGCCACGTCCTGCTTGAAGGCGAGAGCGTGCTTCTTCGTCTGCTCGAGAACCGCAGCCTTTCGCTCGGGGTCCCTTAGGAGCACATAATGAGCGGCGAATACGTCGGCCCGCAGCGCGTCATGCATCATGTCGGCATGCATGTGATTGCGGAGGGCGGCGGATGCGATCTGCGATTGGCTGATCGTCGTCGCAAAACTGCCGGCGCTCGAGAGGCTATAAAGACCAAGGATCGCTATGGCCGCGACGCTAACGACCGTAACGATAAGCAGCTTCAACTTCAGAGACCGGGGCATGGCGCTGGCTTTTCCAGGGTTAACAAATTGAAAACGGCAGCAACCTTTCGTTGCGCTTTTCAAAATATGCAACTCATGACCTTAAGGCCGGCCTAATGGGATGTGTCCGTTGACGTCATGACGGCAAAAAAAGGGGATGCTCCCGGCAACTCTGCACACGCAAAAGATCAGGGGCCCGGTGAGGGGCCCCTGGGGCAAAATCGCTAGGTGGAGAGGAAGTATAAAGACCCTTGCCCTGATCAGGCGGCAACGGTGCCTTCGTCGCCGGGATCGCGCAGCACATATCCGCGCCCCCAAACGGTTTCGATGTAGTGATCGCCACCGGTGGCGGCCTGAAGCTTTTTCCTGAGCTTGCAGATGAAGACGTCGATGATCTTGAGTTCGGGCTCGTCCATGCCGCCATAGAGATGATTGAGGAACATCTCCTTCGTGAGCGTCGTGCCCTTGCGGAGCGAGAGGAGTTCCAGCATCTGGTACTCCTTGCCGGTGAGGTGGACGCGCTGTCCGTTGACCTCGACCGTCTTGGTGTCGAGATTAACGCGAAGATCACCCGTCTCGATAACCGACTGTGCGTGCCCTTTCGAGCGGCGCACGATGGCGTGAATTCTGGCGACAAGTTCGTCCTTGTGGAACGGCTTGGTCATGTAATCGTCGGCGCCGAAGCCGAGACCTTTGACTTTGTCGTCTATCTGGGCATGGCCCGATAGAATGAGGATGGGAGTCGAAACCTTAGAGACGCGCAGCGTCTTCAAGACATCATATCCACTCATGTCGGGCAGCCCGAGGTCGAGAAGGATGATGTCGTAATCGTAGAGCTTGCCAAGGTCCACGCCTTCTTCACCGAGATCGGTGGTGTAAACGTTAAAACCTTCGGATTGCAGCATCAGTTCGATGCTTTGCGCTGTCGCGCTATCGTCCTCGATCAGAAGGACTCTCATGGTTGTTCGTTCCTCTCTTCGCTACCCGTCGTCCGGGCGCGCTGCCCCAGTTCTTGAAGAGACACTACGCAAACCCGAGAAATACTGATCCCCAGGCTAAGTCATCGTTAGGAATTTACGCATCAGAAGTTAATAAACCCTAATTTTGAATTGAGGTTTGGCTGCTTCTTAAATGCTCGTTCGGAATTGAAACCGAATTTCCCCGATTGAGATTCAAAAAAGCCACACCCCTCCCCTCGCACGCCTCCAAGACGCACGTACCAACCCGCACGCCGACCCTCCCCGGAATGCGCATATACCCCGCTTTATCGAATTGGTACTTTGCTCGACCCGTGTAACCGGCTTCGTCCCAATTTCTCCTCCCGGTGTCTTCTCTTCACCGGAACAAGACTGCCCAAGGAACCGCAGCCGGCAACGAATCAACAGCTATCAGAATTCGCCCTTTTGCTACAGAGCCGAAAATGGCCTTTTTTGATCCGGCGAATAAGCACTCCGAAAAGCTCGATATGGCGTTGCTTTACCGCAACTTAATTCGCATGTGCCACAATAAGAACCGACGGGGAACAGCATCTCTTATGCTTGACCTGAACAACCGGCACCAGCAAGCTTAATATCGCGAGGAGCCGCAATAATAACGAAACGGATGTCCTGGCACGAAACTTGAAGTGCTGGAGATGCTAGTTCGAATGTGTTTGGGGTATCGAACATGAAGTCACGCGAAACTGCACTTAGGGCAAAACGCTTCGAGGTCGACGAGAAGGCCCGCAAGGCTGCCGATCTCGAAATGATGGTCCGTGAATTCGAAAACATGGCCAATGATCTCGCCCGCCAGATCCAGGCCGAGGAAGAACGTACCGGTATCAAGGACCCGGCTCATTTCTCCTACTCCACCTTCGCCAAGTCCGCTCGCCAGCGCCGCGATAACCTTGTGGCTTCGGTACAGGAACTCAAGGTCAAGTTGGAAGCTGCTCAGAAGGAACGCGACGAGGCCGAAGAGCAGTTTACCCTCGCCGCCTCCTCCGAAACGCGCGACGGCGAACGCCTCCGCCGCCGGGTCGACCGCCTGGCCGGCGTGGCACTCCGCTAAGCCGCGCTCGCCACGTTGGACCCGGGAGAGCCGGAACCCACCACCCCCTTTTCGGCTTTGTAAGGCGTGGAAAAGTGCGGTTGGAGGACATTCTGCTCCACGCCCTCCACTTGCCAACCCGGCTACCTGCCCGCCATGAATTTGTACGGCGTGGGGCATAATCGTCTCTCAAGCCGCCCACGCGAGGGGAATGCTTCGCCGGCCGCGACCAGTGGGTGACATGGCACAAGGGCATGATAAGACCGGGTATCAGAGGACAATCGGAGCTCTCGCCCCGCTCTTCCTCCTTGCTGGCTGTTCGGGCAGTAGTACCCTTACAACAGCAGACATCCCCTCCGTTGGCGCCCTCCCCGATCTTCCCTCCCTCTCGTCATTTGCGCCGAAAAGGGTTGTGGGAACACCGACTGAGGCCTACACGCGCATCGCCCGCGGAGCTGTGACCTGCTGGTTTGGCGCCACAGGCCCGCTTAAGGGCCGCCATATTTATCACGCCGATGCCCAGCCCCAGTCCAAAGGTGGAGCCGCCGAGATCACCATTTTTCAGAAAGATCCCTCCCATCCCGATCCGCGCGCACTCAAGTC
>CAZSNH010000100.1:0-8443 GCA_964607855.1 uncultured Hyphomicrobium sp.
TTTCGTAAATGTGAGCTGAGCAAAATGTGTGCATCGCCACCTGGCGCTGTCGGCCCACGCTCTTTAGTTAATCTAGCAATCTGTTTTTCCAAATGAAGTTCAATTGCTGCATAGCAGCAATTCGCTCCTGACAGCGCCCCTATGACGCGCGAGGAGGAGCACGTGGGTCAAGGACAGCGGCAGAACTTCTGTCTCGGGACTCGGGTGGACAATTCACCCCACCCGACGCGACAAGGCAGACCCCGACCGCTATAAGCTCGCGCTCAAGCAACAAGAGTGCGGCACACGAGAAATGCAGGAAACGGCAGAGCCCAAAATTACCCCGGAAATCGTCGCCGAGCACGGCCTAAAGCCGGACGAATACGAGCGGCTCTTGAAGATTCTGGGCCGCGAGCCGCGCCTAACCGAACTCGGCATCTTCTCGGTCATGTGGAGCGAGCACTGTTCCTACAAATCGTCTCGCGTGTGGCTCAAGACGCTCCCCACCAAAGGCGCGCGCGTCATACAGGGTCCGGGTGAGAATGCCGGCGTCGTCGACCTCGGAGACGGGGACGCCGCCGTCTTCAAGATGGAATCTCACAATCATCCCTCTTACATCGAGCCGTTCCAGGGGGCAGCAACGGGTGTGGGCGGAATCATGCGTGACGTCTTCACCATGGGTGCGCGCCCCATCGCCAATCTCAATGCGCTCCGCTTCGGTGACCCGAACCATCCCAAGACGCGCCATCTCGTCGACGGCGTGGTGGCCGGCATTGCCCATTATGGAAATTGCACAGGCGTGCCCACCATTGGCGGCGAGACCAATTTCGATGCTGGCTACAACAACAATATCCTCGTCAACGCCATGTGCGTCGGGCTCGCCAAGACCGACAAGATTTTCTATTCCGCCGCCAAGGGTGTTGGCCTTCCCGTGGTTTACGTTGGCTCGAAGACGGGCCGCGACGGCATCCACGGCGCCACGATGGCTTCCGCCGAATTCGACGAAAAGTCGGACGAGAAGCGCCCCACCGTTCAGGTGGGTGACCCTTTCACAGAGAAGCTGCTCATCGAGGCCTGCCTCGAACTGATGGCAACCGACGCCATCATCGCCATTCAGGACATGGGTGCTGCCGGCCTCACTTCATCGACCTCTGAGATGGCCGATAAGGGCGGCGTCGGCATCGAGCTCAATCTCGATCTCGTACCTCAGCGCGAATCCGGGATGACCGCCTACGAGATGATGCTCTCGGAAAGCCAAGAGCGGATGCTGATGATCCTGAAACCGGGTCGCGAAGCAGATGCCGAAGCCATCTTCAGAAAGTGGGGCCTCGATTTCGCGGTTATCGGTATTACGACCGATACGGGGCGCATGGTGGTGAAGCACAAGGGAAACGTCGAAGCCGATCTTCCGGTGCCGGTCCTCGCAAACTCAGCGCCCATGTACGAGCGTCCCTGGTATCAGCACGTGCCCCCGCAGCCGATCTTACCGGAATGGGTGAAGGCACCGAACTCGATCCTTACGACGCTAAAGGAGTTGATGGGCGGGCCCGCGCTCTCCTCGCGCCGGTGGATCTACCAGCAGTATGATCACATGGTCATGGGGGACACCATCGGACGTCCGGGCGGAGACGCCGGTGTCGTTCGCATCCACGGCACCAGGAAGGGCTTGGCTGCAACGTGCGATGTCACACCCCGATATGTCGCCGCTGATCCCGAGATGGGCACCAAGCAAGCCGTGGTCGAGACCTGGCGCAATCTCATCGCCGTCGGCGCCGACCCGATTGCGATTACCGACAACATGAACTTCGCCAATCCCGAACGGCCCGAGATTATGGGGCAATTCGTTGGTTCGGTAAAAGGCATGGCAGAAGCTTGCCGCGTTCTCGATTACCCGGTCGTCTCTGGCAACGTCTCGCTCTACAACGAGACGAACGGCGTCGGAATTCCGCCAACGCCGGCAATTGGCGGCGTGGGCCTCATACCGGATGTGTCGAAAACTGCGTCCATTGCGCTGAGGCACGAAGGCGACCTTCTGATCGTCATTGGTCGTGAGGCTGGATGGCTCGGCCAATCGCTCTACCAGGAGTACGCCATGGGCAAACTCGAGGGGGCGCCACCCCCTGTCGATCTTGCAGACGAATTGAAGGCTGGGCGGCTCGTGCGCGCGCTCATCCGAGAAGCTCGGGTTTCCGCAGTTCATGATTGCTCGGATGGCGGCCTCATTGTCGCTATTGCCGAGATGGCACTCGCCGGGGGAGATAACAGCGAAGGTCTCGGCGTCGAACTCTTCCCCTATGAGGGCAAGCTGCCCGCACACGCCATCTGGTTCGGCGAAGACCAAGGGCGTTACGTACTTTCGGTCGATCCTGAAAAGGCCGAAGAGGTTTTGGAGCGCGCCCGCCTCTTGGCGCTGCCTGCGCGCATCGTGGGCAAAGTCGGAGGCGACAACATTGCTCTCAAAGGAGAGACCCCGCTGCCACTCGCAGACCTGCGCGCCGCGTATGAGGGTTGGCTTCCGCGGCTGATGAGTGGCCCGCACTAGCGCTTTTCATCCCGCACTTCGGCTTTTCTATTTGATCGTCGCCGTCCAGGTGACTTGCGGCACACCTTCCCCCGCCGCTCCTTTGCATGGATATTCGGCCTCGCGACGCGCGGCCTTAAGCAGCGCTGGGTCCGCACTCTCATAAAGTTCGGCAGATATACCGGAGAGGTTCTTTAACGGGTCTTTAGTGCACGGCTTTTCCGTCTCGTACTCGGCTGCCTCGGCCTCGTACATGACATACGCATGCCAGTCCTCATCAAGGCATGCACAGCCCGAAAGCCCCTGCGCCGCCATACCCAATACGCAGACAGCCCGCACTGCTGCAGGCCGGCCCCCGAACCACTTTATCATTCCGTCACCGGCTTCCCAGCAAGTTGATAGGCGCGCCGGTACCAGTGGCGCGCTTGTTCAGCCTCTCCGCTCTCGTTGAAACCGGCTTTCGCAAGGCTCTTTGGATCGTAAGTCGTCCCAAGACCCAGCGCGCCTTCGGCCAAACCCAATTGAACCGCCTTGGCGAAGGCTTCGCGTGCATCAGCAAGCTCACCCTTCTTAAAATGGGCGCGTCCCTTCTCGAGGAAGTCCAGTCCCGTTTCCCCCTGCGATTGTTTGGTTACTGGCGCCTTCTGAGGGACCGAAACCGGCTCGGGCGCGCTCGGGGCCTCATCCGAAGCCAGTTGGAGCGTCGTTTCTGGGCTTGGCGATTCCGTCTTCTCCTGTTCAGCTGCGGTCTTAGCCAACGCGGCGAGGGCCTCATCGGCTTGCGCTCGCGATTGAGCGTGCGCCTGCCGCTCGCGATCGAGCTCTTCCGTGAGTGCGATGATAGCCTCCTCGGCCGCATGTCGCCCAGCCTCCGCTTCTTTGAGTTGCAGAGTGGTCTTGTCTTGGCGAACGTGTGCTTCCAGGGACGTACGTTCTTCCGTAGGAAGAGGCCATAATGTCCCCACCGGCCCCATCGCCTGCGCCCCAGCCCAGCCAAGAGCAAGCCCGATTGAAAGCGCCATGGCGTGCAATCCAGCCCGCACGGTGATGTGGGTTGAGGGCACGGGGATGGGGACGATCTCAACGTCCTCAACAGGGGCTCTAATCGCTTTGAGCGGCGCTGCGAAATCCGCTGGCGAGCCGCCAGCGGCGTCGTCTGATGGATCTCTCTTATCGCCGAGGATTATGACGTCCGCATCAGGCTCAGTCCCAGCGGCGTCGATGTCGCGAATGGTCGTCATTTGGCACCTCACTAATCCGTTTTGATGAAGTGCCCGCCAGATCCTCACTATGCGGAGAGAAGGTGACTGAACTGTGCCGGGATTTGGCCGATTGCGTGAGTTTTTCGCTCACGCGTTGAGCATAACCCTTTGCCTCGCAGTCTCTTTCTTCCCGCTACCACGCCGCATAGCTAACACGCCGCATATTTGCTCGCCTTGGCCGCCCCATCACCGCTTGCCCTCCATGCGCCCGCGGGATATGCGCTAGCCGTATCGAAACGAAGGAACACCCCCGCCATGCCCCTGCCCGGCCACGAAATCGAACGCCTCATCAAGGCCAAGTTCCCTGACGCCAAGATTGAGCTTACAGATCTCGCCGGCGACGACGACCATTGGGCAGCCCACATCGTGACCGCCGCCTTCAAGGGCAAGAGCCGCGTCCAGCAGCATCAGATGGTCTACGACGCCCTCGGGAGCCGAATGGGGGACGTCTTGCATGCGCTCCAGCTTACGACCTCGATACCCAGCGATTGACTTCCGGACCCGGCGCGCCACATAGATCATTGTGGATCGCAGCCGGGCGGCCTTGAACCGCCACTGTTTCGAAAGGACACCTTCATGCCCAACGCCACTCATGAGCAGATCAAAAAGACGATCGAGGGCAACGACGTCGTTCTTTTCATGAAGGGAACGGCCAAATTTCCCCAATGCGGTTTCTCGGCGACCGCCGCCAAGATCCTCGAGCACCTTGGAGTACCGTTCAAAGACGTGAACGTACTCGAAGATCAGGCTTTGCGTGAAGGCATCAAGAGCTTCTCCAACTGGCCGACCATTCCCCAGCTCTATGTCAAGGGTGAGTTCATCGGCGGCTGCGATATCATGCGCGAGATGTACCAGGCGGGCGAGCTGCACGACCTCATCTGCCAGAAGGGCATTCCGCACACTCATCACCATGGTTAGCGGGGTCTCCCTAGAGAAACCCTTAGGCGTTCCTCTCAATGAGAGGTGAATCGGCCCCACTTTCGCCGGGGCGGTCGCCTGTTATGCTTTCCAAAGCTGTGTGGCGGATGGGTCCTGCCCGCGGCGCAAAAGCAAACTGTGCGGATCTATCGGTCGATGAAGCTTGGCGGCAGACGCTTTCTACTGAGCCTTGCCATCATAGGCGCCAGCGTCTGCCTGGCGCTCGGTCTCTTTCTGCCGATCATCAAGCTCACGACATTTGTGTTCTGGTCAACCGAGCATTCGCTCGTCTCGACGGTCTGGGTGCTGATTGAGGACGGTCAGACCTTCCTTGGATTCACTGTCCTTATTTTCTCGATTCTGCTGCCGCTCCTGAAGCTGCTCTATCTCCTTCTCATCTCGACGCTGCCGCTATCCGAAATCACCCGCCTGCACAGACGGCTCAAGGCCCTCGAATGGCTCGGCAAATGGTCGATGCACGATGTGCTGGTCCTCGCCCTCACGATCTTCTTCATCAAGAGCCAGGGTGTTTACGACGCCTCGAGCCTGAATGGCGTCTATTTCTTCACAGCCGCGGTGGTGCTGATGATCCTCTCGTATGCTTGGCTTCGCATCGAGGGCTTGACGGCGGCGGGCATCGATCCGCGCCTGACTGCCAACGTGGGCATCGCCGAACCGCTTTCTGCATACCGCAATTTCGTCCTGTCGTTTCTGATCATCTTGGCGACCGTGTTCTTCGCGCTCGGTATCATTCTTCCCGTCATCCGCTTCACCACCGTCTACGTTTGGACCAAGGACCATTCGATTGCGACGATCATTTGGGCGCTCTTCGAGAACGATGAGTATTTCCTCACGACCGTGCTGTTCTTGTTCTCAATTCTCTTTCCATTCCTGAAGCTTCTCTACCTTCTCTCGCTCGTGACTTCGCCGGACATTCCGGCCGAGTTCCGTCGCAAATCCATCTCAACCATGGAGTGGCTCGGCCGCTATTCGATGACGGATGTGATGGTGCTGGCGCTCATGATTTTCTACGTCAATTCGAGCGGCTACACGGAGGCCGAGGTTCAGCCCGGCGTCTACTTCTTCGCCGCCTCCGCACTTTTGACAATGGTGGCTTACGGGTGGGCCAATACCGTGTCGCCGCGCCGCCGCCAAAGCAATGTGAGGGTTCTGCCTATCGCCCGCAACGAAAGAACTGCGGCCTAATGAAAAAGGCCGGCGTTGTCGCCGGCCTTTGTCGAAAATTTTTGTTCGCTTTGCCTGCGAGGCAGACCGTTAGCGCGAGTAGAACTCAACCACGAGGTTCGGCTCCATCGTCACTGGATAGGGCACATCCGACAAAGCCGGAATCCGGGTGAGCTTCGCCGTCATTTTCGTGTGGTCAGCCTCGACGTAGTCGGGAACGTCGCGTTCTGCACTTTTCAAGGCTTCGAGCACCATCGTGAGCTGGCGAGCCTTTTCCTTCACCTCCACAACGTCGCCGACGCGGAGCCGATAGCTTGGAATGGTGACGCGCTTGCCAGTTACCGTGACATGGCCGTGGCTCACGAACTGGCGGGCAGCAAACACGGTCGGAACGAATTTCGCGCGATAGACGACGGCGTCGAGGCGGCGTTCGAGAAGACCGATCAAGTGCTCGCTCGTCGACCCCTTGAGGCGGGAAGCCTCCTTGTAGATCCTGGAGAACTGGCGCTCGGAAATGTTGGCGTAATAGCCCTTGAGCTTCTGCTTGGCTTTGAGCTGTTGGCCGAAGTCCGAGAGCTTCGAGGTGCGGCGCTCGCCGTGCTGACCCGGCCGGCTCTCTCGCTTGTTGAGGGGGCTCTTCGGGCGGCCCCAAATGTTCTCACCAAGGCGCCGATCAATCTTATGCTTCGCGTTGACACGCTTAGTCATGTGCTTTGCACTCCAATTAAGTTGGGTCTCTGCCCATCAGAGACCCTGGAGCGCCCCCTCCTTTGCCCAAACCCTTCGCATTCGAAGCTTTGGACCGACAGGCAAACCCAGCAATGGGATGTGCCGCAGGCGCGCAAAATGCCGACGCGGGCCTTTGGGCCCGCGTCAGTGGTTGGATCTGATAATTGAGTTCAACCTAGCCGTCAACCGCCAGAACCCGGTTATTTCTTTTCGGGCGCGGGCGCATTTGCCGCAACCGGAGCGGCTGGTGCGGTCCCCGTGGCTGCGGCCTTCGAGCCGCCCTTGATGTAAGCCGCCACGACTTCCTTCACCTTCGCACGCTCTTCATCCGAACAGGTTGTAGCTGGGGCCTTGTCCTTATCGATGATGACTTCTTTGCTGCCTTCCTTGTCGACGACCTTAACCTTGCCTGTCAGGAGCATGACGGTTGTAAGATGCAGCTGATTGATGAAAAGGAGTTGCTGGTCCGACCACGTCTTCTTGTCCTGCTCACGTCTCATGAGGGCCTTGTGATTGGCGCTCTGGTCCTCCAACAGGTCGCAGACCTGCGCATGTGCCGAAATGCGGCCGACACGGATCACTTCCTTGGCAACCTCGATAGGCACCATCGAGTCCTCACGCTTTTTCTTGTCTGTGAGGATGACTTTGCCGTCAGGGGTCGAGAACTGGGCAGGAACCAACGTCCATGCGTAGTCCATAAGGACCGCGATCGATTTCTCGCTCATTTCTTGGGCTGAGACTGGAGCCGCGGAAACTGCAACTGCCGCCAGGACCAGCGCCGTCGCGCCCGCTGTTTTGAACCCCGCCATATTCAACATCCCCATTTCCAGATCGCCCCTTCTCATGAGCTCGCTTCTCTGATTGCGCGTTCGTGCCAATGTGTCCAAACCGTAAAGCCGCCCGCCCTCTCGTGCGGACATGTTGTATCCGGCACCATATCGGATCGTCCGGCATCGCTCGGCCCAAAACTTGGCTAGATCATGGCGGCCTATGTGGAGGACTTCCGCCCGTGACCCTTGCCTTTTGCAAGCGTTGCAACAATGCCACGGAGTGTGCGCACCTCCTGTTCGGTGGGCGCCATCCGTGACAGCATGGTTCGGACGTTTCGCACCACTGTCGGGCGTTTGTGTGACGGATTGAAAAATCCCAATCGATCCAATTCGCTTTCCAGGTGTTCAAAGAGACCAAGGAGCTCCTCTTTGGTCGCTGGCCGTTCATCGCCAAGGTAGAGCCCCTCGGCAACGGGAGTTTCGTATGTGGTCACCCGGCCGAGGCTCGCACGGTCAGAACCGCGCATCCAGAGGTAACCCAGAAGCAGGGTCGCTTGCGCGAGATTCAATGAGGCGAACCGGGAATTTACAGGGATCATCACCATGGCGTCGCAGATGGCGACCTCGCTCGTTTCGAGTCCGCTCTTCTCTCGCCCGAACAAGATCCCGCAGCGCTCACCGCGGCCAATGCGCGTGCGCAACTCGCCAATGGCACTTTCGGGGGAGAGGATCGGCTTTCTTAAGTCGCGCTGTCGCGCTGTCGTCGCCACCACGAAGTTCAGATCGCCAATCGCCTCGTTCAAGGTTGAATAGGCTCTGGCTTCGTCGATGATGTAATTTGCGCCAGAAGCTGCGATACGCGCCTTCTCGTTCGGCCAGCCGTCTCGTGGATTGACGATCCGCAGCTCTTCGAGCCCAAAATTTGCGCATGCCCGCGCCACCATTCCGATGTTGTCGGGTAGCTGAGGTTCCATGAGTAAAACGGCAGGTGTCTCGCCCTCTCCCGCCAAAGGCTCGTCCTTGAAGTGCGCACGCCTGACGCCATGGCGCAGCTTGCGAATGACGCGGCGCGCCCAGAA
>CAZSNH010000101.1:0-8404 GCA_964607855.1 uncultured Hyphomicrobium sp.
TAAGAGGCGCCTTTCGTCATTCGCTGCGCTGGCCTTCACCAGGTTTATCGTCGCTGGGCCCGCCATCCGGGCCATGGCCGCGGTACCGGCCCCAGCGGCCGTCACGCCAATGGCTCCACCGCTCCGAAAGCTTCTTTTTCTGCCCGTCGTCGAGGGTGGCATAAAACTTCTCGGCAGCGGGTCGTACCGTCTTGATTGCTTCAAGTGTTGCGGCGGTCAGGGTTTCCGCGTCCGCCAGGCGCTCGAGCGGGCTCACAGGTGCAGCCGGCGGATCGCCGGGGGCTTGCGCAGGTTGCGCAGGGCAGGCCTGCTGGACCTTGCCGGCGGCCGCTTTGACGGCCGACTTCAACTCTTCAAAGGCCGGCTTCTGGGCCTCGGTCGGCTTCACCTTGTGCTCGATGCGCACAAGGAGGTGGTCGGCCATCTCAGCGCCATTTCCGCTGCAGAACCGGCCGCCCGGGCCCATGAAGCCCATCGGCCCCATATGGCCGCCATGATGCCGCCAGCCATGATGGCCAAATCCGTGATGTCCATGGCGGGCGATCGCAACGCCGCCAGCGGCCACCGTCAAGATGGCAGCTCCTGCTAAGAGGTATTTTGCTCGAGGTGTCATGAAGTCTCCATCGTTTCGATACGCTTCGGCTGCCTTCGATCATCGAAAGCGCATTGAAGCGTCTTGAAGGGAAGAACGAGGGGGAACTCGGAATCCGTCGCGACGGGGCGCTACTTAGTGGCCTCGCTTCCGTGCCGCGCTTTTCTGGTGATCGGGTTCAACTCTGAATTGATTGATCAGCCAGAAAAGGTGACAGGCCTTTTCCTCTAGCAGCCGATTACCGGTGGCCGTGTGCTCAACCATGAAGTTATTCTGAACAGTGATTTGATCGAGATTACGAAAGGACCGGTTGGCCTCTTGGAGGGCTGTTTCTTGTGCGCGCGCCCGGTCGGCGATTTCTCCGACGAGGCCGCTGATGGTGATCACCTCATTCAGGATCCGCTCCACGGAACGCGAGGTTTGCGAAACGAGTTTGGCTCCTGAGCTGATGTGCCGGCGGCTGTTTGCCACGAGGGTTCGAATTTCCTTGGCCGACTGCGCTGAATGCTGCGCGAGGGCGCGAATCTCGCTCGCCACGACCGCAAAGCCGCGGCCAGATTCTCCGGCGCGCGCGGACTCGACCGCGGCGTTCAACGAAAGGATGTTGGTTTGTAAGGCCATGTCCTCCATGACATCAACAAACGCGGCAATCTGATGCGAAGATAATTCGATCCCTTCGATGGCCTGTGCGGTGCTGCCAAGGCCGGCCCTCACGATGCTGTCGGCGCTTGCCGACTTGGTAATCGTCGCCCATGCACTCTCGACGCCGCTTACAGATTCAATCACAGTCGAATTGACCTGACCAAGAGCTGCCGTGCCCTCCTCAAGAGTCGCGGCCTGTGACTGCGTATGTATCGCGAGTTGACTGGTTTTTTGCGACACCTCGCGAATACCGGCGGCGATCAGGTGGGCCTGATCGAGTATTGACGCCATTGTGGCCCGCAGCCGTTCGGCCGTCGTATTGAAGTCGGTACGAAGCTTGTCAGCGCCTTCGTGGAACGGGGTCTCGATTTGGACTGTGAGATCTCCAGACGCGAGGCGGTCAAGGCCGCCGCCGAGCAGCGCGACGATTTTCTCAAGGCGATCAGCCTGCGCCTTGCGCTCAAGGTCGAGTTCGGCTCGTGCGACGTGCTCAGCAGTTATGTCGCGCACCGATTCGATGACGGCGATGAGTTCGCCTGCCCCGTCGTAGACAGGGCTCGCGTCGATGGCCAGATAGACGCGGTTGCCGATCGGAGTATCGCACCAGTTCTCAGCCGACATTCCCTTCAAGCCGACACGGTGCTGTCCGCTTTTTGCATAGAGGGCCGGAGCAGTGGCTTCGGCACCTCGAAGAACGAGGTCGGCAAGGCACGGCCGTTCCGGGACGTAGAAGCCTTGCCAATGGTTCTTGGTACCAAGAACCTTCGAAGCGGAGAGGCCCGTCATGAACTCGCAGGCCTTGTTCCAGACGATGACGTTCCCTCGGGGATCAAGAACGAAAGTCGGAACGGCAAGATCCTGGATGAAGAGGGCGGATTGGGCAAGTTGAGGCACCACGCCCGCGCTCGGCACGGCGGATTGCTTGAACCAGGAAAGCATGGGAGCTGTAGCCGCCTCTGTCTGAACGCGAACATTTGGGAAGCCGTGGTGCGAGCCACGGTGCTCGTATTTTATACAATTAGCTCGCACAATAGGCATCGGGAGTTAACAGAGAGATAAATCCCCCGGCTGCAGCGTCGGATAATCAGTTATCTGCAAATGGATAAAGTCGACGCCCGTGTCGACATGGGTTAGCGGCGGTAGGCACTATCTGCCGACGCTCTTCGATTGATGGGCTGGGGCTCCGAACCGCTGCTCGATGTAATTTTCGACGATCGATTTGAATTCGGCGGCGATGTTGGGTCCGCGCAGCGTCATCGCCTTCTTGCCGTCGATGAAGACGGGAGCTGCCGGGCTTTCACCGGTTCCCGGGAGTGAGATCCCGATGTCGGCGTGCTTTGACTCGCCCGGTCCATTGACGATGCAGCCCATAACCGCCAAGTTCAACGCTTCAACCCCCGGATAGCGCGTCTTCCATTCCGGCATTTTCTCCCGGATCATTTCCTGAATGTCGCGCGCGAGCTCTTGGAATACGGTCGATGTCGTCCGGCCGCAACCGGGGCATGCCGCGACGATGGGGACGAACGATCTAAGCCCCATAGTCTGGAGAAGCTCCTGCGCGGCGCGCACTTCGAGCGTGCGATCGCCGCCTGGTTCGGGTGTCAGCGAGTAGCGGATCGTATCGCCGATGCCGGCCTGAAGTAGGATGCCCATGGCGGCCGATGAGGCGACGATGCCTTTGGACCCCATGCCGGCTTCGGTCAAACCCAGATGCAGCGCGTAACGGCAGCGTCCGGCAAGCATGGTGTAAACGGCAATCAGATCCTGGACGGCGGAGACTTTGGCCGAAATCACGATCCGGTCCGGCCCAAGCCCCAACTCTTCTGCGCGCGCCGCAGAGAGAAGCGCCGACTGGACGATGGCCTCATGCATTACGGCGCGCGCGTCCTTCGGAGCCAGGCTCTTGGCATTTTCATCCATGAGATGCGTGAGGAGTTCCTGATCGAGCGAGCCCCAGTTGACGCCGATGCGGATCGGCTTCCCGTGCCTCAACGCGAGTTCGATGATGGATGAGAACTGGCGGTCCTTTTTGCTCTTGAAACCGACGTTGCCGGGATTGATGCGATACTTGTCGAGGGCTTCGGCACAGGCAGGGTTCTCTGAAAGGAGTGTGTGTCCGATGTAGTGGAAGTCGCCGACGAGTGGCACGTGAACGCCGCGCTTGGCGAGACGGTCGCGAATGTAGGGGACAGCCTTCGCGGCTTCGTCGCGGTCGACGGTGATACGCACGAGTTCGCTACCCGCTTGTGCGAGCGCGGCAACCTGGGCAGCCGTTGCGTCGACGTCGGCCGTATCTGTGTTGGTCATCGACTGGACGACCACCGGATGCCCGCCGCCGACCGTCACGCCTGCGATATCGACGGCGTGGGAGAGACGGCGGGTGGAGCTGTTTGCATTCGCGGTCATGCTTGGCGCCCGGTACGGCCGGCCGCCCTATGCGGGCGGCGATGATCGTCCTTCATCATGCTACGTCTTGCCCCTCAACGCCGCATAGGCGAGCGAGCAGGCGGCCAGCGCAGTCATGGAGAGCACGATAGTGGGTCCGCCGGGCAAGTCAAAATTGAATGAAAGGGCAAGTCCTGACAGCACGCCGGCAATTCCAGCCGCCGTAGCAATGCCGACCATGGATTCGGGCGTTGCCGCCAGGGGGCGGGCGGCAACGACCGGGACGAGCAGGAAGGCGATGGCGAGGAGCACTCCGGCGATCTTGATGGAAAGTGCGATGGTGAGTGCCAGCAACATGATGAAGGCGGCCCGGACCCAAGTCGCATTCAATCCTTCTGCGCCCGCCAGTTCCTCATTGACTGCCAAGCGGAGCATGTGCTGCCAGAGCCAATAGAGGCAGAAGAGCACGAAGGCTCCTCCGCTATAGATCCAAAGGATATCTTCGGAGCTGATCGCGAAGATGTCGCCGAAGAGGAAGCCCATGAGGTCGACGCTCGGTCCCTTGAGGAGGGAAGCCGCGATGACGCCGAGTGCGAGCAAACCGTGGTGCATGAGGCCCAGCAGCGAATCCATCGGCACCACTTTCTGGCGGCTCAAGAGGATCAGCAATCCTGCTACGGCGGCGGCAACAAGAGCGACCGCCAGATTGAGATCCGCTCCGAAACCTAGCCCCAGGGCAACTCCGAGAAGGCTGGCCTGAGCAACAGTCTCGCCGAAGTACGCCATGCGGTTCCAAACGACGAGGGCACCCAGCGGCGCCGCCACGATTGCCAGTCCAATGGCGCCCGCCGCGGCACGGATAAGGAAGGGGTCAGTCACGGCGATTGTTTCCGTTTGCGGTATCGCCCGAGAGGTCATGGCGATGATCGTGGTGGTGCTGATAGATCGCAAACGCGCGTGCGGCCTCGGGGCCAAAGAGGCGCATGTATTCGGGATGCTGGGCAACCGTTTCCGGAATGCCCGAGCAGCAAACATGCCGATTGAGGCAGATAACGCGATCGCTTGAGGCCATGACGACGTGCAAATCGTGGGATACGAGAAGCACGCCGACGCCGCGCCCTTCGCGCAATGCCGCGATGAGGCCGTAGAGTTCGGCTTCGCCAGTGAAGTCGACGCCGCGCAAGGGCTCGTCGAGGACCAGAAGCTCGGGATCGCGCAGGAGCGCGCGCGCGAGGACGGCGCGCTGCAGCTCGCCGCCCGAGATGTCGCAGATCTGCCGATCGAGGATGCGCCCGGCGCCGACCTCCTTAAGGACTTCAGCGGCCCGCCCTCCGTCAGCTCCCGTGCCCAACATCAGAAATCGCGCAACCGTCATTGGAAGTGTGCGATCGATCTCGAAGCGCTGGGGAACGTAACCGATCTGCAGGCCGGATCTGCGGCGAACCTCGCCCGCGGCGGCTGGCTCTAAACCAAGCAACAAGCGCACCAGTGTGGTTTTTCCTGCGCCGTTCGGACCGATCAAAGTCACGATTTCGCGGGGGCTGATATCAATGTCGACGTTGGCGAGGAGCGGCTTGCCGCTTCGCTCGGCAACAAGCCCGCGCGCGCTGATCAAGGCCTCGGGGTCGAACGGATGTCCCGTGTGAGCATGACAACAGCCAGGGTGATCGTGCCCGTGAAGCGGAAGGGGCTCGTGCGCCTGTTGCGCGCTCATGGGGCGGGTTCCCTGCTCAGTCTTCGCGCGCACAGCGCGGACACGTGCCAGAGACTTCGACAAATTTCACGCGTGGCTTGAAGTTCGCACCCTTCGCGACTTTGTCGATGGTTTCGAAAATGCCCTCGCTGTCGACTTCCGCTACCGCTCCGCACTTCTCGCACGCGAGCACGATTGGCCGCTTGCCCTTCTCGAAGTCATGATGGAGCCGCCTGCAGGCGAAAAAAGCGTTCTTGCTCTCAAGGCGGTGGATGACGCCGGCTTCCATCAGAACGTCGATGGCCCGATAAACGGATATGGGAGCAAGGCGCGTGCCCTTGTCGGCGAGCTTCTCGAGAATGTCATAGGCGCCGATGGAATTGTTCGTCGCCGCGATTTCCTCGAACACCTGCTGGCGGAGCTTGGTGAAACGCAGGTTTTTCTGTTCGAATACCTCGGTCGCCTTCGTCATCGCCTGCTGAAGCCTGCGCGCGTTGTTCTGACCTGGGTGGGGGAAATGGGTTTTCGGTGTGTCTTCGGACATTCGAGAGCCGCTCATGGTGGATTGTTATGATATAGCACATACTTCTCCATCTGCCAGCAGGACCGAAACCAAATCGTCGTGATGAGGCGCAGAGTGGGCCCCGATAGGAAGTCTCGCATAGAGCATTGAAGGCAAAGCCCTATCGGCTATAAGCCACGTCTCCCTGTGAGCGTAAACGGGCTCTCAGAGTGCTCAAATGCGGACGATGATCTTTCCGAACTGGACATTGCTTTCCATATACCGATGGGCATCCGAAATTCGCTCGAGGCTGAAAATCTCCTTGTCGATCACCGGCACCAAGGTGCCTGCCTCGAGACCTCGGCTGACGTAGCTCTTGGCCTTCTCGAGAAGCGGCGGGCGTGTCGTGAACTCGAAGAGCGTGAAGGCACGCATGGTGAAGCACTTCTGGAAAGCGGGAATGATCGGAAACGGCGTCGGCCTTGGATCGAGCAAGCCGTAAATGAGAAAGCGCGCTTCGTAAGCGGCGGCCTCGGCGAGCGTTTCGACGTAGGGGCCGGCCACGGGATCGAGAATGACATCGGCACCTTTGCCTCCGGTGATCGCCTTGACGCGCTCGGGCAGGTTCTCGTCCTCCGTGACAATGACGTGGTGGGCTCCTGCTTTGAGCAGCTTTTCTTTCTTGTCTGGCTTACGGGTTGCCGCCATGGCTATTGCGCCCTCGGCTCTGGCAATTTGAATGGCGGCCAGTCCAACGCTGCTGCTGGCCGCGGTAATGAGGGCCGCCTGTCCGCGCGCGAGGCCGCCTCTCTCGATGAGGCCAGCCCAGGCCGTGATGTACTGCATCCAGATGGCAGCGCCTTGTTCGGGGGTGAACGACGCCGGATAGGGCGCGGCGGCGAAAGCCGGCACGATGGCGCTCTCGCCGTAGACGCCATATTGACTGAGCCCGAAGGCGGGAATGGCGCTCACGCGATCACCGACCTTGAGGTCCGTTACCCCGGCTCCAACGGCGTCAATCACGCCGGCGGCTTCATATCCGAGACGGCTCGGAAGCGTCGGGGTCTCGAGATAAGCGCCAGCCCGGAACATGGATTCCGCCCTGTTGAGCCCCAACGCTTCGACCTTGAGCCGGATCTCGCCGGCTTTCGGAAACTGCGCCGGCTCGTCTCTGATCTCGAGCACATCCGGGCCGCCCGTCTTGGCGAAACGTACGATCTTGGGCATGAGCTAAGTCCTCGCCTTTCCTTGGATCAACGCGTTCTGTTGGCCACAAAGGATGCAGCATCCTCAAGAATTCGCGACCGGTTGCCAAAGCGCTTCAGGGCAGCCTTGGCTTCGTTCTCAGCATCGCGGAGCGCTAAGCGTGCTCCATCAATGCCCAGGTGAGAGACGAAAGTCGCCTTCCCGGCGGCCGCATCCTTGGCCACCTTCTTGCCGACCATTTCCGGATCACCCTCGGCATCGAGGAGATCGTCCGCAATCTGGAAGGCGCGCCCTAATGCATCTCCGTAACGGGCAATCTCGGCGCTCTCGCCTGGCGAGGCTTTCGCGAGTAGGGCACCCATCTCGCATGCGACTCGGATAAGCGCTCCCGTTTTCATTTTCTGCAATTGGCGGACATGCTCGATCGGCGGGTTTAGCGGAGCCTTGAGCTTGCCGGCAGCGAGATCGAGCGCTTGCCCGCCCGCCATTCCGGCGGCACCACTGGCCCGTGCCAGCGAGAGCACCAGAGCGGAACGCACCAGGGGATCGGGATGTGTCTCGGGCCGTGCCAGAATCTCGAAGGCGAGGGTCAACAACGCATCTCCCGCAAGGATCGCCGTCCATTCATCGAAGCGCTTCCAGACGGTCGGAGCCCCGCGCCTCAGCTCGTCGTTATCCATGATCGGTAAATCATCGTGCGCGAGCGAGTAGCAGTGGACACATTCGACGGCGGCTGCGGCATTCAGGGCCTCTCGGTCCTGGAGCCCGAAAAGTGCCGCAGTCTCAATCACAAGGAAGGGGCGGATTCGCTTGCCTCCTCCGAGAGCCGCATGCCGCATGGCTTCGGCCAGTCGCTGGGGCCAGGCAGCATCGTAAGTGCCGGAGGGCCTTGCAAGTTCCTGAAAGAGGCCCGCGAGATGCACTTCCACCAGCTGGGCACACGTTTCAAGTCTTTGCGCAATACTCATGAAGGGCTTACCAATTCTTGCCGAAGACGCCACATCGAGAGCCGCTGAGATCGAGAGCCCTTGATGCGCGATTAGGCCGACCGGGATATAGCATTCGTGATCGAAAAGGAAACCAGCATCGAAAGTGGGCACGGCAGAGACCTTCTCGGGAAGCCTGTTCCCATAGCCGTGTCTCCGAAGTCTTCGGTCGAACGGCGAGGCGAAGGGGCCGCAACAACGTGCGAAAGCGAGGCCCACCTCGAACTCTCCGATCCTGGTATTGCGGCGATTGCCGAGCCGTTTGCGGACAGCGGCCCTGTGCAGGACGCGGCAGGTGCGCCACATCCTGCGGAAGCCAAGCACCTCTTGGCGAGCGAAAGCGCAAGCGGCCTTCTCATGCATGAAGTCATGCATGAAGAAGAAAGTCTGGGAGAACG
>CAZSNH010000102.1:0-8397 GCA_964607855.1 uncultured Hyphomicrobium sp.
GCCAAATCAACGGAATGAGGCCTCGAACCCATGCCCTGGAGCAATCAAAGCGGCGGTAATGGCGGATGGAAAAGCGGGGGAGGCCGGGGCAGCGGAGGCCCATGGGGACAGGGCGGAGGCAGTGGCGGCGGTCAGCCCCCTGATCTCGAAGAGATGCTCAAGCGCAGCCAGGACCGCATGAAACAGGTCATGGGCGGGGGCGGCGGCGTTCCGGGCTGGCTCATGTTCTTGGGCGCCATGGTGGCGTTCCTGTTCATTGCATGGCACGCCTTCTTCTTCCAAGTGCGGCCCAATGAGCAAGGCATCGTCATGCGTTTTGGTGCCTTTTACAAGTGGGCCGAACCTGGCCTTCAATTCCGGCTCCCATATCCGATTGAGGAAGTCCGGCTCCTCGAAGTCACGACAACGAACCAGATCGAGATTGGCTATCGCTCGCAAGGCTACTCGGGCGATAGGCGCCTCGGCCGGACCGGCAGCGGACTGGACGTTCCCGAAGAGAGTCTGATGCTGACGGCGGACGAGAATATCGTCGATATCGACTTTGTCGTGCAATGGTTCATCGATCGGGCCGATCACTATCTCTTCAATATCCAGGATCCCGATCAGACGGTGAAAGACGTTGCCGAAAGCGCCATGCGCGAAGTCATCGGCAAGAGCAAAGTGAGTGATGTTCTGGCACCCGGCCGTGAGCCCATCGAGGCCGCCGTCAAGCAGCTCATGCAGCAAATCCTCGACAGCTATGGCGCCGGCGTCAAGATCAGCCAGGTCAAAGTTCAGCAGGCGCAGGCGCCCGCTGAGGTGCGCGCTGCCTTCGACGACGTGATTGCTGCCATACAGGACCGTGACAGGGCCCAGAACGAGGCGCGCGCTTATGCCAACAAGGTGATCCCCGAGGCGCGTGGCGAGGCCCAGGGCATTCTCCAGAAGGCCCAGGCCTATAAGGAGCAGACGGTCGCTGACGCGACGGGTCAGACGGCTCGCTTCCTCAGTGTCTATGAGCAGTACAAAAAGGCTCCGGAAGTGACGCGCAAGCGCATCTTCCTCGAGACGATGGAGCGAGTTCTAGGGGGATCGGATAAGATCATTCTAGACAGCAAGTCGGGCCAGGGCGTTGTGCCTTATCTTCCTTTGGATCAGCTGCAAAAGCCCAAGAAGACTGAAGAGGGAGGCAACTGATCATGAAAATTCTCGGCTCCATTCTTCTCGTTCTTCTGGTGACCGCAGGCTTGGCGGTCTACTCGTCGGCATACATCGTTCATCAGAACGAGCAGGCGCTCGTGCTTCGCCTCGGCGATCCGACGGCGCGCAAGGATCCTATTCAAAAGCCCGGCCTCCACTGGAAATGGCCGGTGGTCGAGACCGTTGAATATTTCGACAAACGCATTCTCGACATCGACACGGAACCGCAAACCGTGATCGTTGCCGACAAGAAGCAGCTCGTCGTCGATTCTTTTGCGCGCTATCGCATCACAGACCCTCTGAAGTACTATCAGAAGCTTCGCAATGAGCAGGGTGCGCGCTCACGTCTCGGAACTGTTCTCGATTCCTCGCTCCGCCTCGTGCTCGGTTCCGCGACCATCGAAGGGGTGGTGCGCGACAAGCGCGCCGAGCTGATGGAGGAGATTCAGCGGCGCGTCAATCAGGATGCCAAGGAGCTCGGCGTCGAAATCGTCGATGTACGGATCATGCGCGCCGACTTGCCGAAGGCGATCTCGGAAGCAATTTATAAGCGCATGCAAACTGAGCGCCAGCAAGAGGCCTCTCAGTTCCGCGCCGAAGGCGAGGAGCAGTCGCGCAGAATCAAGGCGGACGCCGACCGTCAGGTGACCGTGCTCAGGGCCGAAGCGACGCGCGACGCCGAGAAGATCCGCGGCGAGGGCGATGCCGAGCGGAACCGGATTTTTGCCGAGGCATTCGGCAAGGACCCCGGCTTCTTCGAGTTCTACCGGTCGATGCAGGCCTATGAGCGGGGCTTGAAAGCGGGCGAGACGCGCATGGTCATTTCTCCAGACTCCGAGTTCTTCAAGTACTTTAACAGCGACACCGGGGCGCCTCAGCCGAAGCCATGAGCGACCTCGTTCTCGGTCTCGGACTTGTCCTCGTGTTCGAGGGGCTCTTGTGGGCACTCGCGCCCCACATGGCCGAAAGTTTCATCGAGGCTATCCGGGAACTGCCGCTGGGCCGCCGGCGACAGATCGGCTGGGGGTGCGTAGCCGCCGGCGCCTTTCTCGTGTGGCTTGTTCGCGGCTAACGGTGTAGTTGCACATGTTGACAGCCCGCCCCCGGTTTCCCACACTTGGTTCGAAAGCAGCCGCTTTAGGGGCGGCAATGTCGTTCTAGACGTTTACTTGCGCGGATTGGAGCATTCTCGATGGCCGTCTGGTTTGGGCGCTCTGGGCCGCTGGGCGGCGGCGCAATTCTTCTCCTCGCGGCTGGTTGCATGTTGGCCCCATGCGGAGAGCTGCGTGCCGAGAACAAGGGCCCCCAATCCGTGGCGCCGATGGCCGAGAAACTCATCGACGCGGTCGTCAATATTTCAACGTCGCAGATGGCCAAGGGTCCCGAGGGAGTGCCGCTCCCGAAAGTTCCCAAAGGCTCGCCGTTCGACGAGTTCTTCGAGGACTTCTTCAATAAGCGCGGCAGGTCACAGCAGATGGACCGCAAGGTTTCGTCACTGGGCTCGGGGTTCATTATCGACGGCAAGGAAGGGCTCATCGTCACCAACAATCACGTGATAGAAGGTGCTGACGAGATCATCATCAACTTCCATGATGGATCGAAGCTGAGGGTCGACAAAATCGTCGGGCGGGATTCGAAAATCGACCTCGCCCTTCTCAAGGTAACGCCGAAGAAACCACTTGTCGAAGTGCAGTTCGGGTCATCGGCCAAAATGCGCGTCGGCGACTGGGTCATGGCGATCGGAAATCCGTTCGGTCTCGGCGGATCGGTGACGGTCGGCGTCATTTCAGCCAAGCAGCGCGATATCAATGCCGGCCTCTACGACGACTTCATTCAGACGGATGCCGCTATCAACAAGGGGAACTCCGGTGGGCCTCTTTTCAATATGGAAGGCGAAGTGGTGGGCATCAACACCGCAATTATCTCTCCGACCGGTGGCTCGATCGGCATCGGGTTCGCGGTGCCCTCCGATACCGTCGTCGCCATTATCCAGCAGCTCAGAGAATTTGGCGTAGCGCGGCGCGGGTGGCTGGGGGTCAAGATCCAATCCATCAGCGAAGATATCGGCGAGAGCCTTGGCATCAGTGATGGTGCGGGTGCGCTCGTCTCAGGAGTGACCCCCGACAGCCCGGCAGCCAAAGGGGGAATTGTGCCTGGCGACGTGATCATGAAATTCGACGGCAAGGACGTCACTTCGATGCGCGGCTTGCCGCGCCTCGTGGCGCAGAGTCAGATTGGAAAAATTGTAGACATCGAGATTCTGCGTCAGGGTGAGAAGAAAATGCTGAAGGTCGAGGTCGGCAAACTCGATGAGCCAGAAGAAAAGGTCGAGTTGCAGTCCCCAAAGCCCACGGTGAGCGAGTCGCCCGAGACACAGACGGTCCTCGGCCTCGTTGTTGTTCCGCTCACCGACGAGATCAGAGCCAAGGCCGGCCTGGACCCCAAAATCAAGGGTGTTCTCGTCATAGATATTGATCCTGCAAGCCCGGCTGCTGACAAGAATATCAAAGCCGGCGACGTCATCGTCGAAGCCCAGCAGGAAGCAGTGGGATCGATTGAGGATCTCAACCGAAGCATCGAAAAAGTGAAGCAAGCCGGTGGAAAATCGATCCTATTGCTCGTCGAGGACGGCAAGGGCGATACGCGCTTCGTCGCGGTACCCCTGGGGTAACGTCCGGCCCACGGGCCAAAAAGGCCTGTTGGGCGCGGCTTTTCTCTCTTCCGGCATGCAGAGGCAGAGGCTAAAGAGCGGCAGGTAATATCTTGGAGCCGCGGGGAGAATCGACCGTGCAAGATCGCACAAGCGTATTGGATACGATTACGGACAGTCTGGCGCCTATTCATCGCGATGGCATGAAATTCGTTGCAGCGGGCGCTCTCGCGACGCTTCTGCTATTCATGCTCGTGCCTGTGCTGGGCTGGCTTGCGGCGCTGATCACGCTCTATATCGCCTATTTTTTCCGCGATCCCGATCGCGTCACGCCGCTCCGTGACGGTCTCGTCATCGCGCCAGCTGACGGCAAGATATCCGCTATCGAAACCGTCGTGCCGCCTTCCGAACTCGGTCTCGGCTCGGAGCAGCGCTTGCGTATTTCGATTTTTCTTTCAGTGCTCGATGTGCACATCAATCGTTCGCCGGTGGCCGGACGCATCGTGCGATCGAATTACATTCCAGGCGCTTTCCTCAACGCGGCTCTCGACAAAGCGAGCGAGGAGAATGAGCGCCGGGCCATCATTATTCAGACCGCCTCCGGAGTAGAGATAGGCGTCGTACAGATCGCCGGGTTGATCGCCCGGCGCATCGTGACCTTCGCACGCGAGGGGGATAGCCTCGGCGTGGGCGAGCGCTTCGGGCTCATCCGGTTTGGCTCGCGCGTCGATACCTACTTGCCGCCGGGCAAGTTGGCGCTCGTGGCCGTAGGGCAGTTGGCGGTGGCCGGAGAAACCGTGCTCGCCGACCTCAAGTCCAGCGAGCCGGAGCGCGAAGCCCGCCGTCATTAGTTCAGTCCAAAGGCCCAGTGGAGCGGTGGCGGTAAGGTCGTGACTTTTGGCCCCTCGGGTGCGAAACTGGATGTTGATCCCCGTGGGGTGACGATGAGGGCCCCACGCCACCCATAGGTGATATGCCATGCCCATCGATCCAGTGGTCCCCCGGCTCGAGGAGGAAACGCGCCGCCGCCGCCGGTTCCGCATGTTCAGCCATTCGCGCGTGCCCGTGCGCATGATGGTGCCGAACTTCTTCACGCTTCTCGGACTGTGCGCCGGGTTGACGTCGATCCGCATGTCAATCGAAGGGCGCTGGGAACTGGCGCTGGGGCTCGTGGTTTTTGCCGCCCTCCTCGATGGAATCGACGGGCGTGTGGCACGGCTCCTCAAGGCCTCATCGCGCTTCGGCGCCGAGCTCGACAGTTTGGCCGATTTCGTCAACTTCGGCGTCGCCCCCGCAATTCTCATTTTTACTTGGGGACTAGGAAGCCTCAAGGGCCTCGGCTGGATTTGCGTTCTTATTTTCGCGTTGGCATCCGCATTGCGCCTCGCGCGCTTCAATGTGGCAATTGAGGATGAGAGGCCCAAGTGGCAGTCGAACTACTTCACCGGTATGCCGACACCTGCCGCGGCAATCGTAGTTCTGCTGCCCGTTTATCTTGCGGAGCTTGGTATAGATGCGAGGGGCGCTCAATGGATGCTGCACGCCGTCCTCATTTATACGCTGCTCATCGCCTTCATGATGGTTTCGATCATTCCGACCTACTCTGGCAAGCTGCTGCACGAGCGTATCAGACGCGAATGGGTACTGCCGATCTTCATTTTCGCGGTCGCGGTGGTGGCAAACCTGCTCACCTTCCCCTACGCAACCTTGTCGATCGCATCGATCGCCTATCTGGTTGCGATCCCGTTGAGCTGGCGGCGATTCCGCCATCTCTCAGAGCAGGATGCGGCCAATGGCGCGGCGCCGCCAGCAGTACATCCGGCGCCGAATTTAACTGACGATGTAAAGGGTAAGGTTTCCGACGGCAGTGCCAACCCATCCGGTTCGGCACGCATTGTCGATATCAGGCCGGGCGAGCAGAAGCGCTCATGAGCCGGTCTGACGTGAAAATCGAATGCCTCCCCATCGGCGACGTGAAGCTGGTGCATCCCCCGGTATTCCGCGACAGCCGCGGTTACTTTTGCGAGGCTTGGAACGCCAAATCACTCAAGGCGGCGGGGATAAATGCCGTCTTCGTTCAGGACAATCAAGCTTACTCGCATGCCGAAGGGACTGTGCGGGCCCTGCATTTCCAGACCCCTCCCAAGGCGCAGGACAAGCTCGTGCGCGTCGTGCGAGGCGCAATTCTCGACGTTGCCGTCGACTTGAGAAAAACCTCACCCACATTCGGCAAGCATGTTTCGGCCGTTCTTTCAGGGGAGAACAGGCTTCAGATGTGGGTGCCAAAGGGCTTCGCCCACGGCTATGTCACTCTCGAGCCGCATACCGAGGTCATCTATAAGGTCACCGACTACTATTCGCCCCAGCACGATGCGGGACTGCAGTGGGATGACCCGGCACTTGGTATTGATTGGGGTGTGACCCGGGAAGCTGCAGTGCTTTCGGAGAAGGACATTAAGCTTCCGCCGCTCTCTGCGCTGCGCAGTCCTTTCTGATCGCAGCACCTATTTCGTTTCATCGGGCGATCGATTGTAGACGTCCTCGGCGCGGATGATGTCGTCTTCTCCGAGATAAGTTCCGATCTGAACCTCGATGAGTTCGAGTGGAACCTTTCCCGGGTTCTCGAGCCGGTGCCACTGCGTGGCCGTGATGTAAACGCTTTCGTTTTCCCTCACGAGTTGCTCCGTCTCGCCGATGACCACGCGAGCCGTTCCCTGAACGACGATCCAATGTTCCGACCGGTGATGGTGCATTTGCATCGAGAGCTTGCCCCCGGGCTTCACGTGCAGCAGCTTGACCTGGAACCGCGAGGCAACATTGAGCGTTTCAAAGTAGCCCCATGGCCTGAAGTTGCGGATGTGCTGCTCGTGCTCCTTGCGATTTGTCTGCTGAAGGCGGCTCACGATTTTTGAGACGTCCTGCGCGCTTCTCTTGTCAGCGACGAGCAGGGCATCTGGCGTATTGACAATGACCAGATTTTTGAGGCCGATGGTGGCAACAAGCGAGCGTTCGGAATGAATGAAGCAACCCGCGGTATCCTCGAGGATGCCTGTGCCGTGGATGTGGTTCCCGTGCTCGTCGCGCGGGGCAATCTCCCATAGCGATGTCCAGGAGCCGACATCGCTCCAGCCGGGATCGACGGGAAGCATGACCGCGGCATTGGTTTTTTCCATCACCGCATAATCGATCGAGATATTCGGAGCTTCCGCAAACGCCTCTTTCGCGAGACGCAGGAAGCCCAAGTCTTCTTTGGCCAACTGAAGCGCGGCCGTGGCCGCTCGCACGATCTGGGGACTAAATGCCTCTAGTTCCTTGATCAGCGTGCTGGCGTGAAGAACGAAGATGCCGCTGTTCCAGAAGTACTTGCCTTCGGCGAGGTATTTTTCCGCCGTCTTACTGTCCGGCTTCTCGACAAAGGCTTCAACGCGGCAGGCTCCGTTTGCTTTGCCGTTAAGAGCGATCCCACGGCGGATGTAACCATAGCCTGTGTGAGGTGACTTGGGCGTAATGCCGAAGAGGACGAGTTTTCCCGTCGCTGCAATCGAGGCTGCTCTCGCCACAGCTTCGGCGAAACCCGCCTGATCCTTGATGACGTGGTCCGATGGCATGACGGCGATCACGGCGTCGGAGCTCTCACGCAATGCGGCAAGTGCAGCTACGGCGATTGCCGGGGCCGTATTGCGCGCCACGGGCTCGAGAATAACCGCCTTCGCCTGAATGCCGAGTTGTTCAAGCTCTTCCTTTACGAGGAAGCGGTGATCGTTGTTGCAGAGTATTAAGGGCCCCGAAAACCCGAGTTCCACCGGCAGACGCTTCAGCGCAGCGCCGAGAAAGCTGGTCTCCTGGCCCTTGAAGAAGCGGATGAACTGCTTGGGATACATGGCCCGCGACAGCGGCCAGAGGCGCGTGCCCGATCCCCCCGAGAGAACGACGGGAATGACGACATTTGGTGCCGCTGTCATGGGTTAATGGTCCGGATCTGCTGCGGATAGGCCGGATCTTACCCTCCTAACACGCCACCTCAAGCAATGGCCGTAAACTCGGTTTCCTTAACGCTGTTGCGGCTTCAAAAGCCTTTCGCGGAGAGAAAGCCGGCCCGGGTTCGGATCGGCGCTGCCTGGCAGCGAAGGCGCAGGGGCTGGCTCTCGTCGAACCGCAGAGGCGGCCGGTGCGGCTGGCGCGCCAGCATCCTTGCGCAGGAGGCCGGATTTCTGTGACATGGCGCCGAACCCGCCCTGGTCAGGGGAACGACCGGCAAAGCCCCGGCTGTCATACTGTGCAGCTTGTTGAGGCGCCGTCTGGCGCTCTTCGGACGCACCTGTGCCGCTGATCCCAATTGAATCAGCTAGTCCGCACGCCTGCTGAGTGGCGTCAACCACAAGCCCGAGGCCAGCAGACCGCCAGCGCTCGACCACCTGATCGAGGAAGTTATCGTCTCCGATCGAGGTCTGCCATTTTTCCGAGAAGCGAGCGGTCGAGGACCGCGGCAGCTTGTCTTTCGGCAGCTCATCGAAGCGAATGAGCACAGGCAAGGCGACACCGTCTCCGAACTCGATCGCTTCGCGCTG
>CAZSNH010000103.1:0-8216 GCA_964607855.1 uncultured Hyphomicrobium sp.
GGCTCGAGGATATAAACGATGTGCCCCGCGGAAATCGCAGCCGTGTGGGTCCCATCAAGCATGTTCCACAACAGAAAGGATGAAACGCCCAAGCCGAGCATGAGGCAGAACCTGATGACGGATCGGCGTTTTGGGTCGGGCTCGATATGAAACGCCGCCCACGGCGCGAATGCGGGCCAAAATATGAGCGCGAAAAACAGGAACCCGTGCGTCAACGCTGTCGTCGCGCGGCCCTCCGGCGCAATCGGCAGATTGAGCCACAAGAGACCTTCCAGTGCCTGCTGAGCGGCGAAGAAGAGGGGAATGGCCGCGAATGGGACTTCCTGCTTCTCTCCCGTTCGCACAACGGCGGCCAATCCTGCGGCGCCCGTTACGGCTGAGGCGATAAAACTTGCTGACGCTGAAAAGCACATTTTTCATCTCGCTGCGTCCGATCAAGCCGGCGGCACCTCGGCGGGCAAGTCGGTTCAAGTCTCCAAGAATAGGAGAGGTATCCCTGAAGCGCATCAGCGAGTTAACGGCACAAGCAAAAAAAGGAGGGAGAGGCACCAACGGCCTCGCAACTCAAGGAAATTGCGAGTGTATTTCGATGAATGGCAGATAAAAACCCTGTTCAGGCGGAGTTCAAGACGCTGCACGCATAGTGCCCCCATCAGATTGCGGGATGCCAATGCCGGCCCGCCGCCAGAGACGAGGACACCACCCATGAAAACAGTTTCCATCTTAGCCGCCAGCCTTGCCATCGCGCTGCCGACAATTGCTTCGGCGCATGACGCCTCTCCTCTTTATCGCGAGCTCGCCAGGCAAAGGTCGCTCATTGAGGACGGACGCCGATCGGGCGACCTGACATTCCAAGAACTGACGACGCTGCAGGGTGAGCAGAATGACATCCGCTACATGCTGATGGATGCGCAGTACGACGGCAGCTTCACCAGTCCCGAGTACCGCAAAGTTGAGAGCGCATTGTGGACGGCTGCTCGCAACATTCGCAACGAGCGAAACAACGATCACGTTGCTTATTGGCGCATCCGCGGCTCGGGTAGCTCGGGTCAAGACGAGCTCGGCTATCCTCGGGAATTGTCTCGCGACGGCCAGGGCCCCGCAAATGGTTGGAATAACGGCTGGGGCCGCCGCTGGGGTTGGGGCAACCGTTGGGGATACGGCCGCCAGTCCTGGTACAGCAACTAAGTTTCGCCTTTCGCCATCACTTCGACCGCTCTTGCTTCCTCCAATTTCAAACTGGGCCGCCCTCGTGGTGGCCCTTTCTTTTTTGACACATATGTCGCCACTGTGCTGCGGGCTCGAATGAACCAAAAATGAAAACGCGGTTCAGGATGGGTTCAAGGCGCACCTGTCATGCTCTCTATCATCGACGGCACGGGCTATCGCGTGCTGCGAGTAGACAGAAGGATGAATACCATGAAGAACATCGGACTTATCGCAGCTAGCTTACTTATTGCAGGTACCGCCACTGCGAGTGCCCATTCCAACAAGGCGCGCATGGCAGAGCAGCGCAACGCCATCGAGCAGGGCCGTATTGACGGCTCTATTACCTGGCGTGAAGGCATCAAGCTAAGAAAAGAGCAGGCTGATATAGCCCGGGTGAAATCGACGCTTGAGTCGGACGGCCGGCTTTCGCGCACCGACAAGCGCATCCTCTTCCGCATGCAGGACGTGGCCGAGGGGCATATTATCGCCGAGAAAACGGACCGCTGGCACCGGCTGCGGTTTCTCCCGCGCGTCGGCAAGTAAGTGGTTTGTGGCGGGCTAGCCAATTCTGGCTCTGCCCGCCAACCCCTTTGTCAGTTTTCGCAGATGAGCTTCGATTTTGAGAAATAAAGAAATGAAACGGTCCGCTGTTTTCATCATCCCACTGGTGCTTTCAGCTGCGGGCGTCGCCGTACCCCAGGCACAAGCCGGCTGCCATCTCATTGACTGCGTCGAGAACGTTTACGTCGAGCCAAAACAGCTCTCGCATGCGAGTTGCGAAACGCTGTGGATTTTGCGGAACTCGATTTACAAGGATGCGAAGTACTGTTTCCAGACCCCGCGTGCGGCTGCATGGTTTGGAAACGACGGGTGCCTTTATTCCGAGCAGGAACTTGTTCCGCTCAATGACTACCAGCGCTCCAATGTCAGTGTGATCAAAGGAGTCGAGGCCGAGCAGGGCTGCTAACCCCTTGCCGAGCGCCATCCTTCCTGATCAAATCCGAGGCTGCCTTGACACTTCTTTGATCGGGAAGGCCGGCCCGGACTTGACACAACCGCTCGAAAGTAAGGTGCTCGTGATCGTTGCGGGTCCATCGGGATCGGGAAAGACGGTATTCATCAATCAATTCCGCTCGGGAACACTGGCGCCGGCGTTGCGGGAGCTGCTGCCCTCCGGCTCGGAGCGCTGGCCGCAGATCGGCGCCAACGACTGCATGAAGCGGGGCGTTCCACTCATCGCCGTGCTGCCGAGACAATGGACGGCTCCGGGTGGAATTGTCCACTATGACACCGCCTATATCCATCGCTTCGGCCTCGAGAGTTATGCGGACGATCCAGTCTCAGGCCTGTTTCGCGGCGCCCGGCAGCTCTATTCCATATCGATTGCGCCGTCGGCGGCTCAGTTGAAGCATCAGTTCGACCTCCGGCAATCTCAGCAAAGGGGCGCAAAGAAAAAGTCTCATCTCATGTGGAGGGACTACGTGAGGGGGCCCCTCGAGCGCACGCTTGGCCGCTTGAAGGGTGTCAATCCACGTTCGACCGGAGATCTCTACAGCGATCCCCACTGGCTGGAGCGCTGTTACGAAATGTGGGACCTCTATGTTTGCCAGGCGGTTTCAGGAAAGGAGGGCTCGCGTCACGTCACGCTCGAGCCGTTTCTCGATACTGATGGGCAGCCGCGGTTCCGGATCGTCTCGCAGTTCACTCCCGCCAATAATCGGCAACCCATCGCGCCGGACCAAAGCGGCGCTTGATCGGATTTTGCAGATTGAAGAGGCGTTTTTTTGAGCGCTTCTCACTCTTGTGCCGGCCAAGAATGGCGCTTTCGGGCGTTACCGAGCCGAAGAAGACCAGGATTTTTCCACCCTCGGGCTTCTTGGGCGTGGTGAAGAACCGGCGAATCTTGTTGCGCGGCAAGCAAGCGTAGGAGAACGGCACGCACCATGTGTTCGGCCAGTAGACGGGATCGGCGACCGTCTTGGAGACGAAGTTCTGTTCTTTCGACGAGTAGAGCTCGAACCAATGCTTGTGCGGCTTCGAGTAGAAGCGTTCCAGAACCTCAGGATGCCCGCCGACGAAGAAGCGCATGACGGATGAATTGCCGTATCCGCATTCCGAATCCTGCCATTCCCGGATGATGCAGAAGCGGCCAGGCAGTTCGAAGAACGGATCGAGGCTATCGAGTATGACGAGATCGAGATCGAGGTAGAGCGTCATGCCTTCGAGGCCGCCGAGATCAGGCGTGAAGAGACCGAGCTTCGGCCATCGTTTGCCGAGAGCTTCGTCGAGCTTGACGATTGGGATCGGCTTCACTTCAACTTCAGGGCGAATACCCTTGCCATCTTCGGTAAAACAGACGAAGCGGACCTTCCAGGTCGTGTTGCGCCTTACCATTGCATAGAGGCGGTTGACCCACGCGGGGCCGTAGAGAGTGCCCCACTTCATGCAGACGACGTTGACGCGCTTCTCTTTCTGCGCGCGAGCAAACTGCTCCTGCCAATTGGGGGCGGCCATATCAGGGCTCCGAATTGAGGCCCTCGGGGCCCCGGACGAAATTGTTCGGGGCTGACTCTGCCGGATGAACCGGTCCCATGGCAAGCGGGCCATTGCGGCGTGGTGTGCCGGGCAATCTCGCACTACAAGTACATGCAGCAAAGGGAGCCGGGTGTGCTCCGGTTCGGATGTCCGCAGCGGGCGTCCTTTGTGAATGCAGGACGTGGCTCATGGATTTCCTCGAACTTATGCAGCGCTTGGCGGTGTCGCTCGCGATCGGGCTCCTGGTTGGCGTGGAGCGGGGCTGGAAAGAACGCAACGAGGCTGAAGGCGGGAGAACCGCGGGCCTCAGAACATTTGCTCTGACGGGGCTGCTCGGGGGCGTGGCGTGCGCCGTTTCTCTTCGGGTGCCGGCCGGCGGGTTCCTGCTCGGAATGGCATTCCTCGCCTATGCGGCCATTCTGGGATTCTTGCGATTCCAGGAAATGGAAGAGGAGAACACGCATGGTGCGACAACCATCGTTGCCGCCCTGTTGACGTTTGCGCTTGGAGCCCTCGCCATGGTTGCTGAACCGATCGCAGCGGGCGCTGCAGGTGTTGCTACAACCGCGCTCCTCGCCTTGAAGTCTGTGCTCCACGAATGGCTGAAGCGAATTACGTGGCAGGAACTCCGGGCAGGCTTGGTGCTGCTCGCCATGTCAGTCATCCTGCTTCCGATCTTACCAGACAAAGGATACGGACCGTTCGCAGCACTCAATCCTTACGATCTCTGGCGCATGACGGTGCTCATTGCGGCCGTGTCGGCACTCGGCTACATCGCGATCAAATGGATCGGAGGAGGCCAGGGCATTGCGCTTTCCGGAATTGCGGGCGGGCTCGTTTCCTCGACAGCGGTCACCATTTCGTTTGCCAAGCTTGCGAAGGAGATGCCGGCGCGCGAACGCCTGTTGATGGGTGGAGCCTTGCTTGCCTGCTCGGTCATGATGGTGCGCATTCTCATCGTGGCGCTTGCCATCAATCCCGGCCTTTCCGGCAAACTATTTCTGCCGTTGATGCTTGCCGCCGTCGCATTGGTGGGATTTGCATATCTCAGCTTGCGTCAGCACTTCGGCGATACTATGAGTTCGCCGATCAAAGTTGACAGTCCGTTCGAGTTCGGGAGCGTGCTTAAATTCGGCTTGTTCCTCGCCGTGATCATGGTCTTGGCGAAGGGTTTTACTCTTTGGGCTGGCGACAAGGGGGCCTACGCGCTCGCTGCCGTTTCCGGAATTACCGACGTCGACGCCGTAACGCTCTCGCTCTCTCGCATGGGAGGAAATGGTTTACCGATGCAGACCGCGGCTCAGGCGATTCTGCTCACGGCGGCCGTCAATTCAGCCGCCAAAGCGGCATGGGCTTGGACGGCCGGCGGGCGAGGTCCGGGCATGCGCCTTACTCTAGGTGCGATCGTGGCGGTCAGTGCCATGGCGCTTGGAATTTTCCTTTCTCAATATTGGGATACCTCGACCATGTTTGCGGCCCCGCCAGGTGTGGCCTAGCCGCATCAGCGTGCCATTGAGGTTGCGTTGTTAGCTGATTGGTAAGGTTAATCTTCTAGCGTCCTAGCGGTTACTTATTGCGGTCGTTGGGGTGGGAAATGAGCGTCTTGAAGTCCATTTCTGTCGAAGATGTGCTTCGGCGGGGCAGCATCACGGAAGAGGATGTCAAGAAGCTACGCAGCGCTTTCTACCACGACGGCGAGATTTTACCTGAGGAAGCCGAAGCCCTCTTTGCACTAAATGATGGTTGCCCGTCCCAGCACCCGGACTGGGCCGAGTTCTTCGTCGAGGCCATTACCGATTTCATCGTCAATCAGGCAGTTCCCGAAGGCTATGTGACGGCAGAGAACGCAGCCTGGCTCATCTCGCGAATCGAGAAAGACGGCTATGTCGAGACGAAAACCGAGCTCGATCTCATCTTGAATGTTCTCGACAAATCTCGCTGGTCGCCGGCAAGCCTCATCTCCTTCGCGTTAAATCAGGTTAAACACGCAGTCGTCTCCGGTTCCGGACCGCTGCGCAACGGCCTAGAACTTCAGCCCGGCACGATTTCCGAGGGCGAGGTCGAACTCTTGCGGCGCATGGTCTATGCTTTCGGCGGCGACGGAAATGTGGCAGTGACGCGCGCAGAAGCGGAAGTGTTCTTCGACATCAATGATGCGGTATCAGCCGCTCCCATCAATCCGGCCTGGACCGATCTCTTTGTGAAGGTGATTGCCAATGTGCTGATGGCGAGTTCAGGTTATGCCATGCCGACCCGGGAGGAGGCGTTGCGCGCCGAGGCCTGGATCGAATCGCGAGGCGAACTCGCGCCTGATGCTCTTCTTGCTGCCATGGTGCGCTCTAGCCTTGATTCGGTCGGAGAGGCCTACCGCGAGCAGTCGAGCGAGGCCAGAGCGCTCGCCCGCCTCGAGCGTCAGCGCATCGAGATCATCACCAATGAGGCGATCACCGAAGGTGAAGCCGGCTGGCTTGCCGAACGCATCGGCCGCGACGGTAAAATCACGCCGAACGAGCAGGCATTGCTCAATTACTTGCGCGAAGAGAGCCCCGAGATCCATCCGCTCCTGAACGAGCTCATCGACCGCTTCGCCACGGCGGCGTAAGGCCTTGCCGACTCTGTCTGGCCGCGCTCTTCGCGCCCAGGATCCCCCAAAACGGGCTTATTCCACCCTTCCAAGGATGCGACAAAGCATCGAGACGGGGAATACGGCCGATTTCGGCCGTCTGTCAGAGTTTACGGCGGCGTCGGACCCGTCTAGAACAGCCCACCAATCACGCTGCGCACAATCCAAAATCGACGGGGACGGCCGGGGCAATGTTCAAGAAGATCCTGATTGCAAATCGTGGTGAGATCGCGTGCCGCGTCATGAAGACGGCGCGCAAGATGGGCATCAGGACGGTTGCCGTCTATTCAGATGCCGACCGCGACGCGCTCCACGTCGAGATGGCGGATGAGGCCATCCACATCGGTCCCCCCCAAGCCGCCCAATCGTACCTCGTCATGGAAAAAATCATAGACGCCTGCCGTAAGACGGGCGCCGAGGCCGTGCATCCCGGCTATGGCTTCCTTTCGGAGCGCGAGGCATTCCCACTAGCTCTCAACCAAGCAGGAATTGTGTTCATCGGTCCGAACCCCAAGGCCATCGCCGCCATGGGTGACAAGATCGAAAGTAAGAAGGCTGCGGCGGCCGCCAAGGTCTCGACGGTCCCCGGTTACATGGGCGAGATAGCGGACGCCAAGCAGGCCCGGAAGATCGCCGCGGAAATCGGCTACCCGGTCATGATCAAGGCTTCGGCAGGCGGCGGCGGAAAGGGCATGCGCATCGCCTACAACGACAAGGAGTGCGAGGAAGGATTCGCGCTAGCCCGGTCTGAGGCGAAATCATCCTTTGGCGATGATCGCGTGTTTGTCGAAAAGTTCATTGAGAACCCGCGGCATATCGAGATCCAGGTTCTGGGCGATAAGCATGGCAACGTGGTTTATCTCGGCGAGCGCGAATGCTCGATCCAGCGGCGAAACCAGAAGGTCCTGGAAGAAGCGCCTTCACCCTTGCTTGACGAAAAAACGCGAGCCGCGATGGGTGAGCAGGCGGTGGCTCTCGCCAAGGCCGTCGGATATGACTCGGCCGGGACGGTGGAGTTCGTCGCTGGGCAGGACAAGAGCTTCTACTTCCTCGAAATGAACACGCGGCTCCAGGTGGAGCATCCGGTGACCGAACTCGTCACCGGCATCGACCTTGTTGAGCAGATGATCCGCGTGGCCGCCGGCGAAATGCTGCCCTTCAAACAGTCTGACATCAAACTCAAAGGTTGGGCCGTCGAGAGCCGTGTTTACGCCGAGGATCCTTTCCGCAATTTCCTGCCCTCCATTGGCCGTCTCGTGAAGTACCGGCCGCCCATGGAGACCTCCAAGGACAGCGTGACGGTTCGAAATGACACCGGCGTCTACGAAGGCGGCGAGATCTCGATGTACTATGATCCGATGATCGCCAAGCTCGTCACGCACGCGCCGACACGTCTCGAAGCGATCGAAGCCCAAGCCGACGCCCTCGATGCCTTTTACGTCGACGGCATACAGCACAACATTCCCTTCCTGACGGCAGTCATGCAGCATCCGCGCTGGCGCTCGGGCAAGATTTCGACGGGCTTCATCAAGGAAGAGTACCCTGATGGCTTCAAGCCCCGGCACCCGGAAGGCAAGGAGTTCGACGTTCTGGCGGCGGTCGCAGCCTCGATCGACCACCTCAACAATAATCGCCGCCGGGCTATTAGCCTTCAGATGACCGGTCAACCCGTCAAATTTGCCAAGCGCCGGGTGGTCAAGGTCGCGGGGCAGGATCAGCACATCGAAATCTCAGGCGGTGAAGGGGACACGTTCTACGTCACGTTCTTGGATGCGGCGGGCAAGAACGGACGTACGCTGGAAATCGTCTCGGCCTGGCGGCCCGGCTATGTCGTGTGGGAGGGCCATGT
>CAZSNH010000104.1:0-8168 GCA_964607855.1 uncultured Hyphomicrobium sp.
CGTCTTCATCGATCATGACACGCCGGCGAAGATGTACGAGTGCGCGGGTCTCAACGCACCGGGCATCGTCGAGACGGTACTGGCGGCGCTTGGCCGCTCGGGTCTCGCGACCGAGAAATCGCGCGCTTGAATGCGCCCTCCTTCTAACCCGTGAACTTCTTGAAGTTGGCTGCCGCCTTGTCCCAGTTGATGACGTTCCACCAGTCCTTGAGGTATTCGGCGCGCCGGTTCTGGTGCTTCAGGTAGTAGGCGTGCTCCCACACGTCGATGCCAATGACGGGACGGGCACCTGCTGCATGCACCGGGTCCTGATTGGCGGTGCTCATGACAGCAAGCTTCTTGTTTCTGTCGACGACGAGCCAGGTCCACCCTGATCCGAACCGCGCGAGCCCCGCCTTGTTGACGGCTTCGATCAGGCCCTCCTTGGAACCGAAGGCGCCGCTAATGGCGGCTGCGAAATCGCCGGTGGGCTCCTTCGGTCCGCCCGGCGTCATCAGATCCCAGAAGAAGACATGATTGTAATGGCCGCCGAGCGCATTCCTGAGAGCGGCCCTGTGCTGCTCCGGCACGCTGTCGAGTGAGGCAAGGATGTCATCGAATGTCTTTGTTTTGAGCTCCGGAACGATAGGCACGAGCTTGTTGAGGTTGTCGACGGCTGCCTGGTGGTGCCCCGTGTGATGGACATTCATGGTTGCTTTGTCGATGTAGGGCTCGAGAGCTTCATAGGGGTAACCGATCGGTGGCAGCGTGAAGAGCGGCGCGGCGGCCACCTCCGCAAGAGCCGGCCGGGCGAAACTGAGCGCACCGGCTGCAAGAGCGAGGCCCCTGATCGTTTGTCGTCTGTTGATGAGGTTCAGAGATTTGGGCATGCCTGGTTTACTTTCAGAAATTTGCGCGCATCAAGGGCGCGGATGGCATTCGCCACCGGGTTGCAACGAGACCGGGAGGCTTTATTTTTCTGCTGCTCGCCTTTGGCGAAGCGATTATTTGACGGTGATCGTGATGACTTCCGACTGCACCGGCGGATCATGGGGGACGTGATTGTGATCGCCGAGCACGAGTTGGAGTGTGTGCTTACCGGGTTTGAGGTTGAGGGTTGCCTCCGTCTGGCCCTTGCCGAAGTGGATATGGTTCTCATCGGCCGGAATGGGGGCCTTGTAGTCGGCGAGTTTCGTGTCCACGAGGATGTGATGGTGTCCGCTGTGCGGCTTCTCCGTTCCGGCGGGGGCGACTTCCATGCCTTCGATGCCGAATTTGACCACCACAGGGGAAGCAACCTCGGCCCCGTTCGCTGGCTCGAGGATCGTCACTTTTGCTCCGGGAGGCGAGGGAGTTCCCTTAGGCCCGGCTGGCCCGCAGGCCGCCAACAGAACCGCGAACGCGACGGCTGCTACAATACGGATCATGAGCGTCTCTCTCCTATTGCGTTTTTCGCTCAACATGAGCATGAGGCAGTCTCAGGTTCCCAACTTAAGCAAAGCGCGCGCCGATCACAATGCGTATGCGACTGGATGAACTCCTTGTCGAGCAAGGCCTCGCTGAGACGCGGGCGCGGGCGCGCGGTCTCATCTTACGCGGTCTGGTGACGGTTGCGGGTGAGAAGGCGGAAAAGGCGGGGCAAATGGTGGCGGCCGACGCCGAGATCGCCTTGGCGCCGGAGACACAATCATTCGTTTCTTTCGGTGCCGATAAGCTCCTCAAGGCTCTCGATGCGTTCGGGGCCGAATTCGATCCCAGGGACCGCGTGTGCCTCGATGCTGGCGCCTCGACCGGCGGATTTACGGACGTGCTCTTGCGGCGGGGCGCAAAGCGTGTCTATGCGGTGGACGTCGGACGTGACCAGCTTCATGCCTCACTCCTTCAAGATCCGCGCGTCGTGCCGCTCCAGGAACGGGACGTGCGTTCGATCACGCGGAACGATATACCAGAGGCCGTTTCGGCCATCGTGGCAGATGTAAGCTTCGTTTCTCTCACCAAAGTGCTCGGACCGGCCTTGGCGCTCGCTGCAAAGGAGGCATGGCTCATAGCGCTCGTCAAACCTCAGTTTGAGGTGGGGCCGGGCGCCGTCGGCAAGGGCGGAATCGTGCGGGACTTGGAAGCACGTGCGCGAGCCCTGGCATTCGTGAAGCGCTGGCTTTCCGATGAGATGGGCTGGCACGTCGTCTCAGAAGTCACTTGGCCCGGCATCAGAGGCAAGTCGAACGAGGAATATCTGATCGGGGCCCGCCGACATGACTGACGCGCGAGAGGTCGTGATTACGAAGCTCGGCGCACTGGGCGATGGCGTGGCCGACACCGAGGCCGGCCCGGCTTTCATTCCGTTCGCTTTGCCGGGCGAGACCTGGCGTCTTTGCAAGGGGGCCGCCGCCGAGCGCAAGACAGAGTCCCCAGAGCGCAGTCTGCCCGTCTGCCGTCATTTCACTGTTTGCGGCGGCTGTGTTGCTCAGCACATGTCGCCGGCTCTCTACAGCCAGTGGAAGAGAGGGATCGTCGCGGAAGCGTTCCGGCATCGGGGTATCGCAGCCGATATTCGTCCCCTGCAACACGTGGGACTGCATTCGCGCCGCAGAGCTTTCCTCGGTGTTGCTGTCAAAGGAGACGCGGTAACGATCGGATTTCGCGAGGAAGGCCAGCACACGCTCGTCGATCTCGAGGAATGCCCGGTGCTTGATGGCGCCATTGTGGCACCGTTCGCGTCCCTTAAAGCCATGGCGAAGATCGCCATGCCGAAGGGCGAGACCGGCCGGCTCGTCGTCACCAAGCTCGATCACGGAATCGACGTTGCCTTCGACAACGGTCACAAATCGCTCATGCCCGAACAGCGCGCGAAGCTGGCGCTCATGGCGCGCGAATCTCAAATCGTGCGGCTCATGGTTGCGGGAGATGTGATTGTCGAGCGCGGCAGGCCGGTGCTCACCATCGGCGGCGTCGAAATCTCTCCGCCGCCGTCGATCTTCCTCCAGGCCGTTCCGGAAGCAGAGGCGCTTCTCACGCATCACGTTCTCGAAGCGCTGCCAAAAAAAGCCAAGCACGCTGCCGATCTGTTTTCCGGTGTCGGAACTTTTACGTTCCCCTTGGCGAAGCGCCTCAAGGTCGATGCCTTCGACAGCGACCGGCGGGCGATTGGCGCGTTGGAAGAAGGAGCCAAGCATGCAACCGGCCTGAAACCCATTTCGGCGCGCGTGCGCGATCTTTTTCGCGAGCCGCTCTCTGCGAGAGAACTTGCCCAATATGATGTCGTTGTGTTCGATCCTCCGCGTGCGGGCGCTGCCGAACAGGCAGAACGGCTCGCCAAATCGAATGTGCCTCTGGTGATATCGGTTTCGTGCAGCGCGGCCACCTTGGCGCGGGATGCCCGCCTCCTGATCGACGGGGGCTATGAGATGGGCCCCATCACGCCCGTTGACCAATTTCTCTATTCCCCGCATGTGGAGTTGATTGCCGTGTTCCGGCACTGAGGGTCCCGCTAAGGCTCGAGCAGCTTGGCGACATAGCGCGGGACAACCTCGCTCGCGGGTCCGTGGATGGCCTCTGCAAACAAGCCGCAACCCTGCGACGGCTCGAGATTGAGCTCCACCGTATGGGCTCCGGCGGCGCGCGCTTCGGCCACGAAGCCTGCCGCAGGATAGACGCTGCCGCTCGTTCCAATCGAAAGAAAGAGATCGGCCTCGTCGAGAAGTTGGCCGATGCGTTCCATGTGATAGGGCATTTCGCCGAACCACACGACGTCCGGGCGCATGGCTCCCGCCTTTCCGCACGAGGGGCAGGCCGTCTCAATCGTGATGTCCTGAGACCACGCCACGCGCTCGGAACAGCGCTGGCAGAAGGCGCGAAAGATTTCGCCATGCATGTGAATGAGATTTCTGCTGCCGGCTGCCTCGTGAAGGGCGTCGATGTTCTGGGTGACCACCGTAACTGTGCCGGAATGCACTCCTTCGAGCTTGGCGAGGGCGTAATGGGCGGCATTCGGCTTGATGTCCGCGTGAAGGCGCCGGCGCATGTTGTAGAACTCGTGCACACGCGCCGGATTGCGCCGGAAGCCCTCGGGTGTCGCAACGTCGCGGTAATCGATCTTGGCCCAGATGCCGTTCTTGTCGCGGAACGTGGAAACGCCCGACTCGGCCGAGATACCGGCCCCCGTCAGAATTACGATGTTGCGATAGGTGGGCATGCACCACGTTCAGCGGTTTGGCGTGAGGGCTGTTATTGCCCGGCGAGCGAGAATGCTGGCGAGGTAGCTGGTGCGGCCGCTGGGCGCTTCACGGTCTTCTTTCTGGCATTGATCTTGACGACGCGCTTCACCGGCGTGGTGGACGGGGCAGCGGCACCGGTGATTTTCTCCGCAGGCTTGGCGGTTGGCGCCCCGGCTGTCGTGACGGCAGCCGTCTTTACGGGAGTCGTTTCCGTTCCGGTGGCAGCTCCGGCGGGAGCCGTTGCCGATTCCGGCGCGCCATCCTTGGCGCCGTCTTTGCCGGCAATCACGGGACTATTGGGATCGGGCGCGGGCTCGGGGTCTTTGCAGTCGCTGAGGCGCTTATCGAGGTTAGCAGTTCGGATGGCTTGGCGATCGAACGGCGTCTCGGGAAGCGACCAGATCGTCGGGCCTCCGAACTGAGATTTCCAGGCAGCCGTCTTGAAACCGTACTCGAGCAGCATGCTGGCCCGTGCCGTACGTTTTGCGGCGGATTGCTCGCCAAGAACGACCGCCACCAGGCGGCGCCCGTCGCGCGTAGCACTGGCAACGATGTTGTAGCCCGCCGAGCAGGTGAACCCCGTCTTCATGCCGTCGCCGCCTTGAAGCGTCACGAGCACCGTATTGTGTGTGGCGATGAGCTTCTTCTTTTTGAGACCGACCTCGGCCATCGTCATGGAGAAGATGCCCATGTGCTCGGGGAAGTCGCGGATGAGGGCCTGCGCGAGAATGGCCATGTCCTTGGCCGAGGTGTACTGGCCCTCGCCGGGAAGGCCGTTGGCATTGATGAAGCGCGTCGATGACATGCCGATCCGCTTCCCTGTTTCATTCATCTCGGCGACGAAGGCGTCCTCGGTTCCGGAATGAGCCTCGGCGATGGCTACCGCAATATCATTGGCGCTGCGCATGATGAGTGCGTTGACCGCATCCGCGTAGCTGATCTCTTTGCCGGCACCGAGGTTGAGGCGCATCTTCGGGCGGCTATTGGCGTTCGCAGATACGGTGATGATGTCGGATGGTTTGGACTTTCCCGACTTCCAGGCTTTGAAGACGACGTAGGCCGTCATCATCTTGGTGAGAGAGGCGGCGTACCAGGGCTGATCGGCATCTTCGGCGTAGAGGACTTGGCCATCTGCTGTGTCGTAAAGAAGTGCGGGTCCGGCCGCTGCAGTCTGGATCGTCTGCACAGCCATGACGAGGCTCGAGAGAACGGCCGCTGCTCGCGCACCCACCATCAAGAAATCCTTGGAACAATTAATTGACAAAGCCTCGCCGACTTTGCCTGAGCCGCGGGCCCATGGCCAGTATCTCGGACACGATTCTGGCCCGAGCGTGGCCTAATGGTGCCGCCGGATCAAGCGCCGCACTGGCCACGATGGCGCAAATAATGATCGGCGAGCACAAGGGCCATCATGGCTTCCCCAATCGGCACCGCGCGGATGCCAACACATGGGTCATGGCGGCCCTTGGTCACGATTTCCGTTGCCTCCCCCGACGTCGTCACCGTTTTGCGGGGTGTCAGGATCGAGGAGGTCGGCTTTACCGCAAACCGGCATACGATCGGCTGACCTGTCGAGATGCCGCCCAGGATGCCGCCTGCGTGATTGGATGAAAAGCGGGGGGAAAATTGCCGGCCGTGCGGTGTCGCGTTGGGGTGCATTTCGTCGGCATTCTCTTCGCCCGTGAGCGCGGCCACGGCCATGCCGTCGCCAATCTCGACGCCCTTGACGGCGTTGATGCTCATCATGGCGGCCGCGAGGTCCTGATCGAGCTTGCCATAAAGCGGAGCACCCCAGCCGGCGGGTACGCCTTCAGCGATGACCTCGACGACGGCGCCGATGGAGGACCCGGACTTTCTAATGCGGTCGAGATAGCCTTCCCAGGCCTTGGCGGCTTCTGCATCCGGACAGAAGAAGGGATTGGCTTCGATTTGATCCCAGTTCCAGTGGTTGCGATTGATCTTGTGCGGGCCCATCTGGACGAGCGCGCCGCGGATTGTGACGCCTTTCAAAACCTTGCGCGCGATGGCACCTGCTGCAACCCGCATGGCCGTTTCACGAGCCGACGAACGCCCGCCGCCCCGGTAGTCGCGGATGCCATATTTTGCGAAATAGGTGTAGTCGGCGTGGCCGGGGCGGAACTTCTCAGCGATGTCGCCGTAGTCCTTGGAACGTTGGTCGACATTGCGGATGAGGAGTGAGATCGGCGTCCCCGTCGAGACCTGTACTCCGTTTGCATCGGGGAACACGCCAGAGAGGATTTCAACCGTGTCCGGTTCTTGACGCTGGGTCGTGAAGCGGGACTGCCCCGGACGGCGCTTCTCGAGATAGGCCTGAATTTCTTCTGCACCAATCGGTATCCCGGGCGGGCACCCGTCGACGACGCAACCGATAGCGGGCCCATGGCTTTCGCCCCAGGTGGTGACGCGGAAGAGATGGCCAAATGTATTGTGAGACATACGGATTGCGATCCGAAAAAGTTGAGCCGGACTTGCCGGCGAGGCCGCTGCCTATGCAACCCGTGTTCAGGGTTCTTTTCCCCTCTTTAAGTTGGGTTGCCCCGCCCCGCAAGGATGCACTCCGGCAGAATCGGGTGACAGGGGTTGGCGACGCAGCTATTCGTCAAAAAGTGCCGCGTGTCCTTGCGCCCAGAAAGGGGGCAGGCATGAGGCGCAAGGAGGGTGGCCGAACTTCGCACCAGACGGAGTGAGGGTCATCGCGTCTGCGCGTTGTCCATCGGGTTGCGTATTTGGGTTAGTTGCGGACAGTTCCCGTATGGCTTGAGCAACCATACCCGAGCCGTCCGCCCATTGAATGGGAAGAGCCGGACCAGCCGCTCTGGTCCGGCTCTTCTTCTGTTTTGGGGCCCGAGTGTGTAGGCTCAAGGCGCTCGAGGAGGTGCGCGATGCCTGCTCATTCAAGGATTTTACTTTGGTTGGCGTGCGTGATCGCACCCGTTCAATTGTGCTCCTTGGCCACTGCAGGGGCGGTTGATCAGCCGGGCTCTGCTCCTGTTGCAGAAGGCGAATTGGACGAGATTCCCACTTCCGAGCCAGAGGCAAGCCATAACAACGAGATACTAGGCCCTCCCTCTCCAATGGATGTTGCACCAGTCGAAACCTCTCCCGCCGAGACTTCGCCCGCTGGGAAAGCCGACAACATCGTGCCTCCGATCAAGCGCGTGAAGCCGAAACCCGCGCCCGGTAGGGCGGGTGAGAGCGCGAAGAGTAAGGTTAAAAAGGCCCCAGCCGGTGAGGCCTCCGTAGGCAAGCCACAAAAAAAATCGCCCTGAAGAGGAATTTGGGCACTGTTTGCGGGGGTGGAGCGTGTATGGCATCCTTTATGAACGCTTCGGGAGAAACTGCGCGAAAACGCACCTCCTGCGAGCGGGGTCCGCTCCGGCAAAAGGAAGTACCTTCGTCCATGTCATCGGCGTCGAGCAGTGAGTGCGGGATTACGATCGCCTCGAGCGCGGCTTCCAACGTTGAGGATGCCGTGGGCGAGCTCAAGCGCGCAGTCGGGGGGGCTGAGTTCCAGCACATCATCGCTTTCTTCTCAGGCGATTATGACCCCTCCGAGCTTACGGCAAGCCTCAGCGCGGCATTTCCCGGCACGCCGATTTCCGGGTGTTCCACGGCAGGAGAGATCACGCCCCTCGGCATGCATCAGGGCGGCGTTCAAATCGTCGCGTTTCCCCATTTAGGCTTCAAGATCCATTCGGGAATTATCGAGGATGCTGCTTCCTTCGGCGTAGAACGCGCAAACGACCTCGTACGCAAGCTCAAGAACCAGATCAGCGAGGACGGTACCCGCAAGATGGGGGAGAGGGTCTTCGCGCTCATGCTCGTCGATGGACTTTCGAACCTCGAAGAGAACCTCGTTGCTGCCGTGCACTGGGCCATCGACGATGTCAAACTCATCGGCGGCTCGGCGGGCGATGGACTTCAATTCAAACACACGACGCTGTTTCACAATGG
>CAZSNH010000105.1:0-6868 GCA_964607855.1 uncultured Hyphomicrobium sp.
CCCGTTTCCTCATCGGTCTCGAGAAGCCGGTCAAGTTCCAGGTGACGACCCACTCTTTCCCCAATCATCGCATCCTTGTCGACCTACCCGACATCAAGTTGCAGCTCCCGAAACAGCCTGAGGGGAACGCAGTCGGGCTGGTGCACTCCTTCCACGGTGGCCTTGCAGCTCCGGGGACAAGCCGGATCATCATCGATGTGACCGAACCCGTGATCGTTGAAAGTGCCAAAATCGAAAAAGGTGAGGACGGGAAAAGCCAGTTTCTAGCGCTGCAGATCGTTTCCGCCGCCGCGACGAAGGATGCCAAGAGCGGCCGCAAGGCGCTCAAGACACAGCCCTACGCGCTTGGAGCGGCCGGAGTTCAGCCCCCGCTTCCTGCTCCCGCCAAGCGGCCGAGTGACCGCGCTTCCAAAACTTTCAAACCCATTATCGTTCTCGATCCCGGCCACGGCGGGCACGACTCGGGAGCTGAGAAAAACGGCGCCATTGAAAAAGAGGTCGTTCTGGCTTTCGCATTGAAGCTGAGGGACAAGCTCAATAAGACGGGACGCTATAAAGTTATGATGACGCGTGACGACGACCGCTTTGTCGAGCTCTCCGAGCGCATCGACTTTGCCGAGCGCAACAACGCAAATCTCTTCATTGCCATCCACGCCGACTACGCGACCACGCGCGCTCGTGGCGCGACCATCTATTCGCTGCGTGAATCGACCGCGGAAAGCCTCAAGCGATCGGCAAAGGGCGAAGTCTCCGACAACGTCCTCACAAGCGAAGAAGCCGCCAAGGCAAAAAGTGCTGGCGAAGGAAGTGATCTCGGCATCCTGAAAGGAATCCTGGCCGACCTTGCCGGTCGAGAAGTGGAAACGACGAGAGAGCGGACCGGAATATTCTCCCGCGCCATCATTGAGACCATGAGCGAAGCAACGACCATGCGCGATGATCCCGACCAGACTGCCGGCTACCGCGTATTGAAGACGGCTCAATTTCCGTCCGTGCTGATCGAGCTTGCTTACGTCACAAACAAAGAGGACGCCGAGCAGCTCAAGTCCGAGACATGGCGCGATAAAGTTTCAGATTCGATCATGACGGCGATTGAGAACTATTTCTCCAATCAACTGGCACGCTTGCCGATGTGATTGCTCCGTTCGTTACCGCGTCCTTACCAACATCGATAAAATCTCATTCATTGCGTCCACGATCGCGTCACGCGATAACGTGTGACTAAGTATGGCCCATGGATCACGTTGAGCTACTCAAATGAGGGTGGCATTGATAACCGCCGAAAATCCTTGAATTGGCGGCAATAAATGATCAAGGTTCGTTGCTTGGTCTTGCGATATTTGCGAGACGCCCGAGGCACTACAGCCATTGTTTTCTCGCTGTGCTTCTCCGCCATACTCTTCTCGACTGGCATCGCCATCGACTACTCGCGCATCCAAAACGTCAAGAGCCGGCTGCAAAGCGACTTAGATGCGACTGTGCTGGGCGCGGCCAAAGCCCTCGCGAGCGGAGATGACATCCAAGAGGCCGCCGATCGTTACTTCGATGAGAATTGGGAAGCAAAGGTTGGTGCCGCATCGATCGACGTCAACGTCGAGCTCATCGATAACAATCGCATCAGCGGGGCTGCCTCCGCTGTCGTGCCGACAACGATCATGGGGATCGCTGGCTTCGACAGCGTCGTCGTTAATGCCGTATCGCAGGTTGAACTCGCGGGACAGAAGGTGGAGGTGAGCCTCGTCCTCGACACCACGGGTTCGATGGCTGGCTCGAAAACGCTCATCGATACCGCCTTTGCCGCCCACGATGCCGAGAACAATGTCAGGATCGGTATTGTGCCCTTCGCACAGTACGTGAACGTCGGCCTTTCAAACAGAAACGCGAGCTGGCTTTATGTCGAGCCCGACAGCTCAACCGAGCACTCCGAATGCCGGCAAGAGCGGCCGGTGACAGGCTATGAGAACTGCAGGCCATATACCTACACAGGATACGACGATGGCGTCCCCTACAGCTATGAGGATGAGATCTGTGATCCCATCTACGGGCCGGAGGAAACCAACTGCACGCCGTGGACGGAGACGGTCACATGGAATGGCTGCGTCGGTTCGCGCACGAACCCGCTCGACACACTTGATGAGAGCTACTCCACAAAAGTCCCTGGCGTGATGAATGTCGGCTGTGGATCCGAAGTCGTGCCGCTCAGCAACGATCGAGATACGCTGAAGTCGAGGATCGACGAACTTGTTGCGACAGGAGACACATATATTCCTGCAGGTCTCATGTGGGGCTGGACCACCCTCTCTCCCGATGCTCCCTACGAGGAGGCGCGCGGATACGACGAGCGCGTCGAAGGCCTCCCGGTCCGAAAGATCCTGGTTCTCATGACGGACGGCAGAAATACCCTCATACCCCACTATCCCTATCACCATACGGATCTGGAAGATCCGCGGGCCAATACCTTGACGGCCGAGCTCTGCACCAACATCAAAGCAAAGGGCATCGAGATCATAGCCGTTGCCTTCGAAGTCGACGACGAGGACACCAAGGATTTGCTGCGCACGTGTGCTTCGAGCCCGACCAAGTTCTACGATGCACCGACCGAGGAAGTGCTCCAGACTTCCTTCAAGAATATCGCCAAAGGTTTTACCCCGCTGCGCATTACGATGTAGGAATACGCAAGAGCGGGATAACAAAAGCAGAAAGGCCGGACAGTCTCGTCCGGCCTTTCCCTTTTTTGTGGCCCGCGCTGGCATCGCACGCCGCGCCGGCTAGAGTTAAGCTAGAGAGTACATGGAGGATGCTGTTTAAGCCGCCATAGCAACAGAAAACGCCAATTGGTCTCGGGCCGAAGCGGGCGCATGTGATGACCAGATCCAATGCAGCTGCTGGAGGCTGGCCGTGGTCGAAAGTGCTTCAGCATGTATGAGACTCCCTCTCGCGGTGGAGTGACCCGCGCCCAAGGCCCTGTCGGGCGGCCCAGCGAAACGCACATCAAACGCATTTCGGCCCGGGCCGGGAGACCCTGGCGAACGTACCCATGATGTTGCGAAATCCCGAGCCCAGCGCGGTGGTTCAGACGGCGATGGACTAGAAAGTGGCGAGTGGCAAGCCTCGAATGCGCTCCCTCGGGCGGTCCGTCCCAATCCGCCACGCGCCTTCAGTGGGCTCACGTCCAGTCGTTCAGTGGTCGTCTGGCTCAGAGAAAACAAAGGGGAATCGTCCCTCGGTGCTCTGACGCGCACACCTTCCATTTGTCCCGCCAGCGGAAATTTCCGCTGGCAGCAGGTGAGATAGTAGGTGATTCGCGCTGTTCCCGTGTGACAATAGAATCAGCACGGCAGCTGTAAATTGAGGCCTTGCAGCCGCAACAGAAAATGGGGTGAGGACAGCGTGCGTGGGATCGCGCCAATTTCGCCGTTGTCAGCCCCAGCTTCGCGATTAGTGGGCGCTGTCACCTGCGGATTTGGCAGCCGATTGGACCGCCTTCTGTACCTTTTCGAACGCGCGCACCTCAATCTGGCGAATGCGCTCGCGCGAGACGCCGAACTCGGCCGACAGGTCTTCGAGTGTCATCGGGTCGTCGGCGAGCCTGCGAGCCTCGAAGATGCGCCGCTCACGATCGTTCAGCGTGGCGAGCGCTTTTGCGAGGTAGCCCCTGCGCCGGTCGCCTTCTTCGCTCTCTACCATTCGCTCTTCCTGCGAAGGCGTCTCGTCGATCAGCCAGTCCTGCCACTCGCCGCTTTCAGTGTCGTTGCGGATCGGCGCATTCAATGACGCATCCCCGCCCAGCCGGCGGTTCATCGACACGACCTCGTCTGGGGAGACACCGAACTTCCTAGCGATCGTCTTCACCTGGTCGGGCTTTAGGTCGCCGTCCTCAAGTGCCTGCAACTGGCTCTTGGCGCGGCGCAAATTGAAGAAGAGCTTCTTCTGAGCCGCCGTCGTTCCCATTTTCACAAGGCTCCACGAGCGCAGGATGTATTCCTGGATCGAAGCCCGGATCCACCACATCGCATAGGTGGCAAGCCTGAACCCGCGGTCGGGCTCGAAGCGTTTGACGGCCTGCATGAGGCCGACGTTGCCTTCCGAAATGACTTCGCCGATCGGCAGCCCATAACCGCGGTATCCCATGGCTATGCGGGCCACGAGACGCAAATGCGAGGTGATGAGCTGATGGGCGGCTTCCGTATCTCCGTGCTCGCGCCAACGCTTAGCGAGCATGTACTCCTCGCCGGGCTCAAGCATTGGAAATTTACGGATTTCTTCAAGATAACGGGCAAGGCCTACGGAGCCGTCTGCCAATGTCGGTAGTGTCTTGGTCGCCATTTCCCTTCAACAGGTCTTTTTAAGCGTTGCCGCCTTTTCGATCCTGTTCCTCTGCCTTGAGCTCCTTTCAAGGAGGAGCTTGGCCATGTGACGGTCTATGAGGCACCGCCCGTTTTGGCTCAACACACGAACTCGTGTGCCCGCCCTCACACCCACTCACTAACAAAGGAAGTATACGTGATCCGTCGCCTCAAGGATGCATAATTACTCAAATTTAATTCTTTGCACGACGTTCTAATCAACAAGGAAATACATAGGCTGCTCATTTCAACGCGCGCGCTTCACGGGAGCCGCTTTCGTTTTCGAGCCGAGTGCGGCCATGAGGTCGGTCATGTCGGGGGGAGGCGGGGTCTCGAAGGCCAGCTTGCGATGCGTTGCTGGATGCTCGAAACCGAGATTCACCGCGTGGAGGGCCTGCCGGCCCAGCCGCTCAAGTGCCGCCCTCGCCCGCGAATCGAGCAAAGCCGCACTCGACTTGAAGCCCGAGCCGTAGACGGGATCTCCCATCACCGGATGACCGATGTGCGCGAGATGGACGCGGATCTGATGCGTGCGCCCGGTCTCGAGCTCAGCGCGAACGAGAGACGCGACGGGCTTTCCTTTGGCCCCAGAGAACGTCTCCAAAACCGCATAATGGGTAACGGCGTGGCGGGCCTCTGCTCGCTTCGTGACCATCATCTTGGTCCGATTACGGGTGCTGCGCTGAAGAGGCGCATCGATCATTCCCCGCGGCCGTTCGAACGTGCCCCACACAAGTGCCAGATAGGCGCGCCGCAAGCGTCCGTCGGCACCGTGGGCACTGAATTGCTCGGCAAGCCCCCGGTGCGCCGCATCCGTCTTGGCAACGACGAGAATGCCTGACGTATCCTTGTCGAGCCTATGTACGATGCCAGGGCGCCTGAAACCGCCAATCCCCGAGAGGCTCTCCCCGCAATGGGCGATCAAGGCATTGACGAGTGTTCCCTCGCGGTGACCGGGGGCCGGATGCACGACAAGACCTGCCGGCTTATCGATAACGATGATGTGGGCATCTTCATAGAGAACGTTGAGCGCGATCTTCTCGCCCTTGGGCTCTGGCGGTTTCGCCTCCGGCACCTCGACGACAATGCGCTCGCCCGATTTGACCCTGTGACCCGGGTCCCCTATGGTCCGGCCGTTCGACTGCACCGCGCCTTCGCGGATGATGGCCTGAAGGCGTGATCGGGAGAAACCGGCAAGTTCCCCAGCAAGGAGACGGTCGAGGCGCTGCCCTGCAGCGGCCTCCGTCACGTCGATGGTTGCCCTTCGAGCTTGGCTTCTTGTACCGGAAGTGGTCACGACACGATCCAACCTTTGGTATTCGGAGCCAGCATGACAACGGAGCCGTACGAGGACAAGGTAGGAGACGCCGCATCCACGTCTAGGCTTCCCAGCACGATGAATGTGCGGATGCTCAAAATCGCCGTCGGGAGCATGGCTGTTCTGATCGTCGCAGGATTAGGCGCTGTCATGTGGAAAATTGTCGACCTTGCGCACGAAGGGAGCACTGCAGTCGATGACGCAAAGCCATCCGCTGTCGACATGAAATCTGCGCCGTCTACGGGAGCGGCCCTCTCCCCTGAAGCCCTGTTGGCACTCCCGAAAGGTGCCACGGTCCGATCCATCTCTCTGAGCGGAACCCGGCTCGCCGTCCATTATGAGACGGTGGGGGGAGCGGAGATTGCGATCCTCGATCTTGAGACCGGCAAAGCCTTAACGCGGATCAAACTTCCGGTAGGCCCGTAGTTGCAGCGCCCTTTTATGTTGCACAGATCTGTAATTTCGAGCCCCTTGGGACAAGTGCGTTCAGCTTGAGAGAAGTCGCTTGATCGGTTGGGTCGGGTCTCTTATAGCTACGCTTCCAGCGTCGGCCCCGTTCGTCTAGTGGCCTAGGACACCCGCCTCTCACGTGGGCAACAGGGGTTCGAGTCCCCTACGGGGCGCCAAATACATTTTACTATTCAATATCAAATACTTATATCTGTCCTACTGTAATAGTTCAACCCTCAGCATGAGGGTTCTCGCATTTCATGCACCCAATCAGTTTGGGTTCAGATCTTCGTGACACATCGCCATCAGCGAAAACATCGCTTGGGCGCCTTGGCGGAATGTGAGCGGAATGACGTGGCTGGGTGTTCACCCTGAATGAGGAAGTGAGCTTTAACTACGGCAGCAGTCACGCGAAGGGCCAGTAAGTGGCGTCGTGACCGGACGCTCATTGGTTTTACTCGGCCTCAGCTCTTGCTGACTTTCGATCGGCAAGAAGCCCCAGGTAGTGTTGGATGACCGCAGCCCCCGCAATGGAGGTGATGTCCGCGTGGTCATAGGCTGGAGCGACCTCGACAACATCCGCGCCAACGATATCGAGGAAACCCAGCCGGCGCAGGATCATCAACGCTTCGCGGGAGGACAGCCCGCCCGCCGCCGGAGTGCCGGTTCCGGGAGCGTAGGCTGGGTCGAGACAGTCAATATCGAATGTGACGTAAGTCTTTGCGCCGCCGACGCGCGTTCTGATGCGGTCGAC
>CAZSNH010000105.1:6878-8146 GCA_964607855.1 uncultured Hyphomicrobium sp.
TCTCGATGTCCTCGCCGTAGATGATCTCCAGTCCACAGGTGTCGGGTGCGTGCGTCCGGATGCCGACCTGGATCGATCGCTCGGGCAGAATGATCCCTTCGCGCACGGCGCGTGCTACGAACGATCCATGATCGATGCGTGCGTCCTCGTCGAACCACGTATCCTGGTGCGCGTCGAACTGCACCAGCGCCATCGGCCCGTGCCTGCGCGCGTGCGCCTTCAGCAGCGGCCAGGTCACGTAGTGGTCGCCGCCAATTGACAACAGCGTAGCGCCGGCGTTGATGACCTCCCGGGCCTGACCCTCGATCTGATAGGGCGCATCGAAGTGGCGGCCATAGTCGAGTGAGCAATCGCCATAGTCGATGACCGCCAGCTTCTCGAAGGGATCGGCGTGGAAGGGATACTGCGGATCGCCTTCGAGGATCGCTGACGCCCGGCGCACACCCTGAGGCCCAAACCGCGCACCCGGGCGATTGGACACGGCCGCGTCGAACGGAATGCCCCAGACAGCTGCGTCGACGCCGGCGAGATCGCGCGTCAGGCGCCGGCGCATGAACGAAAGCACGCCGCAATAGAGCGGCTCATGCGAACCCCCGAGGATCTGCTTGCCGAAGACGGCGGTGTCAACCTCGCGCGGCCGGAGTGGTGGTGCGGCAGCCTTCAACATGGCCGTCATGGGGTCACCCAATTCATTGGTCGTCCTTTGTGGAGCCTTGCGCGCCGATTGGCGCGCCGAGGCACTCTTACTTGCGGCCGCTCCTGAAGTTCGACCATAGCCGCGTGATGAGCTTCAGCGACTTCTGATCGCGCCGCTGGGCGACGAACAGCGTCTTGGTTGTTTCCTTGGAGGGATAGATGTTAACGTTCGTTCGGATCTTCTCGTCCACGAGCGGTGTCGCGACAGCATTGGCGTTCGGGTAGAATACGGTGTTGGTGAACTCCGCAATGTTTTCAGGTTGCAGGACGAAGTTCATGAAGGCGTGCGCGGCATCCGGATTCGGCGCGTCGGCAGGAATGGCCATCATGTCGAAGAATATCTCAGTCCCTTCCTTGGGAATTGCGTAAGCTACCTCGTTCCCACCCTTGGCCTCCTGGGCGCGGTTTGCCGCCACCATTGCATCCCCGCTCCAACCCAGCGCGAGGCAGAGCTCGCCGAGCGCCATCTCATTCATGATCGACCCTGTTCGCATGTGACGGATATAGGGTCTGATCGACTGCAGCAGCTCGAACGCCTTTTTGATTTCCGCCTCGTCCGTCGAGTAAGGGTC
>CAZSNH010000106.1:0-3754 GCA_964607855.1 uncultured Hyphomicrobium sp.
TGTTAGGCCTGCCGCCAGCGTTCGTTCTGAGCCAGGATCAAACTCTCATATTGAAAGTTTGGATTCTGGTCGGCTTGGAGGGATTCTCTCCAAGGATATTTACTGCGTAACGGGCACCTTCACACAATGACACTCGCCAATTTCTTAGCGCGCGTCATGGTGATGGCTTGAAACGCAGATATCGCCAGAGTCTCGAATGGTTCCACCCTCACTGAGGGCAAGGAACCTCGCCAGGACTCCGCCGCCTGCGTTTCTCTTCCTTCAAGATCAACTTGTCAAAGAGCGCTCGACGACAACTTAAGAGCCGGCCCGTAAGAACCGGCTTTAAGACAACGAGGCGCCCTACCGGTGGCCCGGCGGGTACCACGATCGTTATCGAGAGAGCGGAGCCCCAAAAGGGCGGCGAAGCATTGCAGCCCCGCACCGCACAAGAGCCCAATTAATATCATTCGAAGACCCGTGTCAACACCTCCAAAAGAAAATGTTCAGCATAGATGCCGCACGGTGACTTCCATCTTTATCTTGCGCCGCAAAATTTGCCGCAAGACATGCTGATGCCATCAGGCGGCCCAAATTTTTCGACGTACATGAACGGGTTATCCTCGCGAGCGTTGATGAACGTGCGCGCAGAGGATAATGAAATAGTTGTTCTGTGGGCTGCCTTAAATTGATTTTGACCTAACTCGCAAAGGGGGGCGAAAGTCAAGGTAGCCGGGGATTTGCGGACCGGGCGGGGGATCCCGGAGAGGGGCTGCAATCGTGGTCGTTCGACGCCAGCCGGCACCGCCTGGGCTGAACACGTTTTTGAGCCGCACGCGGCCGCCGTCCTGGCCGAGCCTACACCGCGCCCATTCGCGCCTTCCCGTCAAGGACCTCTACGCCAGCGACCACGTCGCGCAGCGCCAGGGGGAGCGCCTGCGCTGGATGCTTAGCACTTGCCTTGCGGCTCTCGTGGGGGCTACCGCCATTCTGGTGGTGATTTATGGAGCAACCGATACGAAGCAGGGCGACGAAGGCCTTAGTCCAGCCCTCAAGCGCATCAGCGAGGACGTTTCGCAGCCGGTCAATATCGACATCAAGGTTCGCCCTGAAGGGCTGCAGTGGGCCACCCCGCGCACCGACAAACTACAGATCACCACGGGCGCCATGTCGATGCGATTTACCATTCACGAAACGCGCCGTCAGAAGCGTGCCGGGCGGGAATACATTTATGCCAAGCCCTATTACCGTATCGTGACGCGCCTGGCGCCCGTGCCAGCCAGCTATTCGGACGTCATTCCGCCCTTCAATCCCTTCAAGCTCTTCGCCAATACCAAACCCATCGGCTCAGGCGAGGAGGAAGGCGCCGCCATGGACGGGCGCAGCGACGTTGCGGTCAAGGTCGTCGAACTTCTGGGTGGCATCCTTCCCGAGGAAGACGGTCAGGAACTTGAGACGCCTGAAGTGACGGAATTGGTCGAGCGCGTCGCCAGCGCGAGCAGCGAAAGCGAATCCATGAATGGCGAAGGCCAATATGCCGATGGCCCGTTCGCCGCCGGACGTTTCGGTCAGCTTCCCATCGAAGAATCGAACAAAAACACCTCCGTGCTCACCAAGTCCACGTTCGATGCCGAGGACGTACAGGAAGCAACCGAAGGCGGAAAGCTCACGACGCTCAAGGTTGGCCCCGGCGACACGCTCACAAAATTGCTCGTGAGCGCAGGGGCTGAGAACTGGCAGGCCCGCACCATGATTGAGGCTGCCGCCAAGATTTTCCCCGAGGCAGAGCTTGCCCCCGGCCAGCAACTCGACGTGACGCTCGTGCCCTCGCTCACCCAACAGGATAAAATGGAGCCAGTCCGCTTCTCTGTTTATTCGTTGAGCGAAGGCGTGCGCGAGCACAAAGTGACGGTGACGCGCGATTCTGCTGGCGAATTCATTGCCTCGGCGGCCGAGCTGAAACCCATTGCGGACTCCAAGAATTCTTCCGGCGAGGGTGATCGCGGCGCGGCATCGAGCGTCTATTCAAGCATCTATTACGCCGGCCTTCTTCATCACATGCAACCCGATGCCATCATGCAGATCCTCAAGGTGCACGCCTACGAAACGGACTTCCGCCGGCGAATTCGCGCCGGTGATCAGATCGAGCTTTTCTTCGACCCCAAGGATGAGTCCGCTGAAGACGACGATTCTCCCGGCGAGATCCTCTACACGGCGATTACGGTCGGGGCCGAGACGCGCCGTTTCTATCGTTATCGTACCGCCGATGGAATAACCGACTTTTACGACGCGCAAGGAAACAATTCGAAAAAGTTTTTGATGCGCCGCCCCGTGCGCGGCGATGACGTGCGTCTCACCTCGGGCTACGGCGTACGCTTCCACCCGCTCCTCAACGATCGCAAAATGCACACGGGTGTCGATTGGGCTGCCCCCACAGGAACGCCCATTCTGGCCGCCGGCAACGGCGTCATCGAGGAGGCCGGACGCAAGGGCCAATACGGCAATTACGTCCGTATTCGCCACGCCAACGGCTATCAGACGGCCTACGGGCACATGTCACGCATCGCGTCGGGTGCCGTCGAGGGCGTAAAAGTCCGTCAGGGTCAGGTGATCGGCTTCGTCGGATCGACGGGACTCTCGTCGGGTCCGCATCTGCATTTCGAGGTGCTGGTCAACACACGCTTCGTCGATCCGATGTCGATTCAGGTGCCGCAAGAACGCCAGCTCTCGGGCAAGGAGCTGCAGGACTTTCAGAAAGAGCGCGCCCGCATTGACGACTTGATGCGCCGCGCACCCGTCAAGACCGAAACGGTGGCAAGCCGTTAGAGCACGCGTGGATATGCGAATTCGCGCCTCATTACGTTATTACAGCGCACTTTCGTGATTGCCCGACATTGGCTTCATTCTTGATCCCGCATATTTTTTTGCGCTCAGACATGCTCGACAATTCCGAGCAACGGTATGCCGCCGGGCCACTGACCTAGAAACTGCAACAGGAACCCGAAAAAGCACAGGAGCGCGCCAAACAGGAACGGCAGTGCATCAGGCCAGCCGTTCACAGAAACTCGACGCCCGATGATTATCAGCACGGAACACATCTCTGCTCGGAAGACGAGCATTGCGGTTCAGGGCACAAGTGCTGCAGCGGACATTGCCAGGCCGTCGATACGTGCGGTTAGAGGACTTCGTTGGGCCTTCGAGGAGCGCACGGCGCGATGCAATGCATGAGCGGGCAGGCATTTGCCCGTGCCGGTGCGCGAAACCCTGATCAGCACCCCAAAAGATGTCTCAGGCCTCCCTGTAGCCCGCCCCCAGAGTCTCCATGAGGCCGCGAAATTCGGGAAAGCTTGTCGCGATCATCGTGATATCATCCACGGTGACGGGCTCTTCGCTCGCAAGCCCCATGGTGAGGAACGCCATCGCAATACGATGGTCCATGTGTGTCGCAACCGTGCCCCCACCCCTAACGCGGCCCGTGCCGTGCACGATGAGGGTATCGCCTTTGACTTCGGCGAATATGCCATTAGCCGCAAGCCCGGCCGCGGTTGCCGAAAGGCGGTCGCTCTCCTTGACCTTGAGCTCTGCGAGTCCGTCCATGATCGTGTCCCCGCTCGCGAATGCGGCAATCGCTGCAAGCACGGGATATTCATCGATCATCGATGGCGCGCGCTCGGCTGGCACGTGAACGCTCTTTAACATCGACGTGCGGGCACGGATATCGGCGATCGGCTCTCCGCCTTCGGTAGCGACCTGTGGTGTGATCGCAGATGGCGAC
>CAZSNH010000106.1:3764-8115 GCA_964607855.1 uncultured Hyphomicrobium sp.
AATGTCAAGTCGGCGCCCATGTCCCGCAACGTATTGTAAAAGCCGATACGCGTCGGATTGACGAGCACACTCTCGACCGTCACATCGGAGCCCGGCACGATGAGAGCTGCGGCAACGAGAAACGCCGCCGAGGAGGGATCGGCGGGGACAGTGACGTCGCGCCCCGTAAGTTCGGCATCGCCTTTGACGGTGATGCGCGTCTTGCCCTCATGCATTTCGGTGCGCACATCGGCGCCGAAAAAACGCATTAAGCGTTCAGTGTGGTCGCGGGTCGCTTCCTTTTCGACGACAGTTGTCTCGCCAGCAGCGCACAGCCCAGCAAATAGGATGGCACTTTTCACCTGCGCCGAAGGAACCGGGAGTTCGTATTCGATCGGCACTAAGCTCTCGGAGCCGCGAATCGTGAGCGGCAGATTTTCGCGGCCTGCTTCCAGAACTTCGAGGCCCATCTGTCGTAGCGGCTTCAGTACCCGGCTCATGGGCCGGCGCGAAAGGGAAGCGTCGCCGACGAGGTGGGCGGTGATGTCGTGGGGTGCGATCACACCCATCATGAGACGGGCTCCGGTGCCTGAATTTCCGAAATCGAGCGGACCGCCGGGTGATTTGAGACCGCCGACGCCGCGTCCCAGCACTTCCCACGTATCCCCGTCCTTGCTGGCCTCGGCACCGAGCGCCGTCACGGCGTTGGCGGTATTGAGGACGTCCTTGGCCTCCAAGAGGCCCCGAATTCGCGTCCGGCCCGTTGCCAGAGCACCCAGCATGAGCGCCCGGTGCGAGATCGACTTGTCGCCTGGCACCCGAACTTTGCCTTTGAGGGGACCGGATTTCGGAGCCGTAAGGGGGCGGAGCATCAAATGTTTCACGTGCAGCGAACCGGAAGAGCCTGATCAGGCTTATAACTTACAGACTGAGGATTCATGAGCGGGCCTTATAGAGCCGTCCGGCCATGCACCTGTCAACGGCACCCATCCTGGGTCACCATGACCGTTTGAAGGTGAGATTGGGCTTTGACAGCTCTGCCGACCTGTGGCAGAGGCAGCCAATTCACGAACATCGAGGCCTTGTTCATGTCCACAAAGCAGCAGCGCGGGACGAAGCGCACCTGTCAATCGAGCGAATGCGGTTCCCGGTTCTATGATCTGGGCCGGAGTCCGATCGTTTGCCCGATCTGTGGTTCCATCTATGAAATTGCATCTTCTCCCGCCGCACTCGCGGCGGCTGGGATGGAAGATAAGCGCAAGGCCAAAAAGCCCGAATACGCCGTCAACAAGGAACTCGCACCGGAACTCGAGGCGGAGGCAGTGGCGGAAGAGGCGCTTGCGGAGATTGAAGGTGGCGAGGAAGCCGAAATCGTTGCCGAGGATGACGAGACTTTCTTGGAGCCCGAGGAAGAGACCGAGGGCGGCGACGTGTCGAATATCATCGGCGGGCCTGTTCAGGAGGGCGGCGAGGAGACCTGAAGGGTTTTAAGTCGTATCGGGCTTGGCCGAGGCGCGCGTGCCGGGATGGGCGTTTTGGCCCATCTGGCCGCTGCCGATCGCTCTTGCGAAACAAGCGCGATCGGCATATTGAAGCCAGCCTCCGCCTGAGATACTTGAAATTGCGACAGGCCGAGGCTGTTTCCCAAGGAATGGGGCCATAGCTCAGCTGGGAGAGCGCTTGCATGGCATGCAAGAGGTCAGCGGTTCGATCCCGCTTGGCTCCACCATTGGATCCGGAATCACTCGCAGTTGCAGACTGTGGTTGACTGGCCTGCGCTGGAACGGCCCCAAAGCTTCTCTGTCGCCCCCGAAACGTTGTGAAATAGGCCACCTGGACATATGCCGAACCCGGCCTCCAAACGTTCATTTTCAATCGCTTGCGCGACTGTGACAACTTGTCAAACGCCGGAAGAAAGGGCATCCTCACCGTCCGCTGAGGAGTATTGAAGCATATGCGCGACCAAACGGGCGACCTGCTGACTGCCATGGCCGGTTCGCAAACCTTGGCAGCCGACATCCTGCGCGCATCATGGAACCGCTGTCTTAGCGAATACAAGCTCGACAGGGCACTTAAGAAACCCATCGCACGGATCGCCGAATCTACGGTACGCGAGCTTCGCACCGAGATGGAAGAGGTTCTCATTGAATCTTCGCCCATCGTCGATCGTGTCCGCCGCGTCGCGCGCGATGCCAACTACGTCGTGCTCTTCAGTGATGCCAACGGTGTCGTGATAGAAAGCCATGCCGATTCTGCGGAAGGCCAGGAAGTAGCCATGGAGGGCCTCGTCAAAGGCTCCGTGTGGCGCGAAAATCTAGTCGGCACCAATGGCATCGGAACCTGTCTCATCTCCCGCAATCCGATCACCGTCAACGGCAACGCCCATTTCAACGAGACGTTCCGCAACTACACTTGCTCGGCAGCTCCCATCCATGGTCCCGACGGGCGCATCGTAGCTGTGCTCGATATTTCCGGACGCGCGACACTCGATGCGAGTTCCTACAATTTCGCGCAGCACTTCACACGGGAAGCCGCTTCCCAGATCGGCATCTTACTGTTCAGGAAGTGGCACAAGAACGATTGCATCATCGCGCTTTCCGATCAGCCTGATCCCATGCCGCTGGGGCTCAAGGCGCTGTTGGCGACCGACGAGCGGGGGCGAATTCTCGGCGCCACTCAGGAAGCACTGAACCAGCTCGGCGTGCCCGAACTCAGCGATCTCGGCGGACGCTCCATCTCGGATCTCTGGCACGTTTCACTCGATGATCTGAAGCCGCTGCATTCGCATAACGTGCGCCTCAATATGAACAACGGCGCCAGCACGTATGCCACGGCCTTTGTGCCAAGGCGCAAATCCGTTTCGGCACCGGCCCGGGCGCTGCGCCCATCCGACAAACGCGCTTCAAGTGGCTCCTCGGCGAGGCCACTCGATCGCATCGCGGGTGCCGATCCGCAGGTCATCCAGTGTGTCGAGCTGTGCAGGAAGATCATCGACAAGGACATCCCCCTTCTCATCCTTGGCGAGACGGGGGCTGGTAAGGACACGCTCGCACGCGCCATCCATGATGAAAGCGCGCGCGCCGACAGGCCGTTTGTCGCCGTAAACTGTGCCGCCATACCAGCAACGCTGCTTGCCAGCGAACTCTTCGGCTACGCACCGGGTACCTTCACGGGTGGCGTCAAGGGCGGACGCGTCGGAAAGATTGCTGCGAGCCACGGCGGCACCCTTTTCCTGGACGAGATCGGCGACATGCCGCTTGAGCTGCAGGCCCACCTCCTGCGCGTCCTCGAAGAGCGCAGTGTGACGCCGCTCGGCAGCACGGAATCTGTGCCGGTCGACATGAAGATCATCTGCGCCACGCACCGCAACCTGACCGAACTCGTGGCAAAGGGCTCGTTTCGCAAGGATCTTTACTATCGCATCAAGGGCGTACAGATAACGCTGCCAAACCTTTCTCAGCGCACCGATTTGGCCGAGATCGCTCAAAAGATCGCGGAGGAGGAGTTGGGAGAGAACCGCAGCGGCTTCGCCTTCTCAGATGAAGTGCTTGCCCTTTTCCGCCGCTATCCCTGGCCCGGGAACGTGCGCGAGCTGAAGAGCGTCATCCGCTTCATCACCTCCATTCACGGCGCTAAGCTCATAACTCTTGAGCATCTGCCCGAAGGACTGGTCGACATGACCCGCTCGGCGCCCGAAACGGCGGCGAGAGCTCCGATCACAACTTTCATTCCGGAGCGCCGGGAAGATGGGATCGGACCATCGGGCAGCGGGCAAACACTTGCTGAAGCCAACGAGGCCGGCGAGATGAAGCGGATCGTCGAAGCACTTCGGGCGAGCAAGTGGAACGTCACCGAGGCAGCCAGTCAGTTGTGCGTGAGCCGGGCAACTCTGCATCGGAAAATCCGCAAATACCGGATTATGTCCCCGAACAATCTGGGCTGAGCGTGCGCGGGTCATATTGGCCCGGTCCTTTTTTGTAGTGCGTCTTTCCAACAGACCCCACGCTTCGCAGACCTTTTCGCGTGGGCAACGGATGTAGGCAAACTCGACGCGGGCGAGAGTGGCGGGGAACCCCAATCGTATTTTAAGTCCGCAAACCAAATGCTATTGTCCGGCAGCTGGCACCTTGGGGGCGGAATGACGGATAGCTCACCACCGAAATGGCGCAATATCTTGCGGGCTTCCGCTAAACCGGGAAATGCCGCGGTTATGATTAATAAGGTCCGACGGAGGCTATTCGACAAAAAAGGTTCGCTTACCAAAAGTCAGAACAGCAATTGGCTGGCCTCCAACGCTGTTGGTCTCGATGCCTTCCTCGAGTCATTCGATCCGGGGCTTGTCGAGGAAACGCAAAAGTTTGCGCAGGACTTG
>CAZSNH010000107.1:0-5285 GCA_964607855.1 uncultured Hyphomicrobium sp.
TCCTGCGCGCGATACCGCTCCCTCTGCTGCTACACCACGTGCTGGGACGTCAGCCGTTGGTGGGTTCGCCCTTTCGCAAAACCGTCTTTATCGGTCCGCCGGAACCTTCCTTTACGTTATTTCGACTGCGTTGATCCTCGACTCGTCGCGAAGAAGGTGCGCACTTTGCGCAGGCGCATCGGCGTCAAGTCGCTCGCTTTTTTTTGCGTGTTGGCTCGTGTAAGACAAGCGAGTCTGGTGCATTTGGCGAGGTCTCAAGGTTACGCTCAATGAGACCCCACGCGGCCGTTCATAGCTCGCGGAGGGGCCTTGTGTGCGTTACTCTTGGGAGTGCTACGTTCGCGCAAAATGAATAATTGCCTCCATGCGATTGCGAACACCAAGCTTCAAAAGCACCCGGGACATATAATTCTTGACCGACCGCAATTGCAGGCCAAGCTTTTCCGCAATTTCCTTGTTGGTCATACCTTGCGCCGCGCAATCGAGTATTTCCTGCTCGCGCCTGTTCAGCCGAACCTGAGGGGCCGCTCGCGGAGTACTGCAAGAATTGAATCTTTCCACCAATAGTCGAGATGCGAGTAGCGGAGTAATGAAGGGCTTGCCTTCATGGACAGTGTTGATGGCAGAGATGACCTCTTCGGCGCCCGCTCCCTTGAGCAGATAACCTTTGGCACCCGCTGCGAGAGCACGTTCTACGTGATCATCTTCGTCTGACCCCGTCACCATGATGACCTTTACGGATGGCGCCGTGGCCCCGATCGTCTCGGCAGCCTTTATCCCGTTTCCGGGAATGCCAATATCGACTAACAGTATGTCCGGCTTGATTTTGGACGCAATCCGGCACGCGTCTTCGGCGCTTGCCCCCTCGGCAACAAATTCCAAATGCGCCGCCGATCTCAGTGCTCGCTTCAAACCCTGGAGAAACATTGGATGATCGTCCACAACGCCGATCGTAATTTTCTCACGCACGTATCGCCTCCGCATTCTCGATAACGAACTTGGCCTTCAAACGGGTCCCATGTACAGGACTTGACACTACGGAAAACTCCCCCCCGAGGGCCTCGATGCGATCACGCATTCCGATTAGCCCACTACCGCCTTGGCTAAAAACTGCGCCGGTGTCCTTGAGGCCTGGACCGGAGTCTGCAACGGTCACCTCTATGACGTTATTCTTGCATGAGGCCGTGACGACCTGCCCTTTTCCTTGGGCATGGCGCGTTGCGTTGTTGAGACCCTCTTGGGCAAATCGGTAGAGGCAGGTCTTGAGAGTATGCGGTGCATTGGCCGGCAGCTCTGCGAGTTCGAGCTTTACTGGACTGCCTGTGCGCCGCGCGTGCATTCGACAGGCCATCTCTAATGCATCGTGCAGCGTCACACCTTCGATATTGGGCGGCGCAAGCCCCTTTGAGACGCTACGGATTTCCTGCAAGGTCTCCGTCAGGGCTTCGCGGATAATGACGAGATCTTCTTCGGCGTCACTGACAACTTTGCTATCCGCAGTATTGATGATTTGGCTAAGAGAGTCGAGGCGCAGGAGAGACATTCCAAGGAGCTGCACAGGACCATCATGCAAGTCGGCTCCAAGTTGCCGCGCATACCTTTCATTCATCTCCGCCACACGTTGGCTGGCAAGCTTGGATTTCAAACGAAGCGCTTCATTGTCCTTGAGCAGGATGGAAAGGTCACGGATCTTGTCATTCAGGGCATCTTGCTGCTTCTCAATCGTCGTACTGCCCTGACGGACAACGGCGGCCTGGAGCACGAGCATGTGAAGTGTGATGACCAAGACGACCAGCCACCCCGAGAAGCGTGCGTCCTTGATCTGTTCCTCAAGATTTGGCACGACTTCATAAGTCTCGGCCAAGGCAATGATTCTATCCGTGCCGCTCTCTCTCACCGGAGCGTAGATCTCAAGCAGCGGAAGTTTAAGTGCACGCTCGGCGGCTTCGTCTGGCTCGCTCAAGGAATTGAATTCGACGGAAACCGTCCCCGACCAAGCCCTGTCGCGGACTGCTGTTGAGGGAAAACGCAGGCCAATGAGTTGCCGATTGCTGCTGTAGACGATTTTGTCACCTTTCCAGATGTGGAAGGCAACAAGCGACTTGCCGGCAACGTTTGCGAAAACGAGCCTGTCCAAGGCAGACTTGTTCTCAAGGGACAACTGATCGCCGTTCTTGAGTTCCTGCAGCCGGCTTCCGATGAGGCTGTCGGTATGAAGTGCGGCTCCCGTTCCAATGCTCTGAACCACACCGTTTTCTATTTGGTCTGCGACCCAAATCCCAATGAGGAGCATGCCCCCCGTTAGAATTGCGGAAGTCGCCAGCCCGAATCTTCGGAACAAGCTAAGCGAGGGCCATGCGTCCGGAAGGCCGGCCAAGCCATTTGTGATCAGGCGCTGGGTCAATTGGGCGAGCATCCTTTCACTGTAATTCCAAGTGCTGCATCCGGCGAAGACCAAGCAGTCCAAGATTCGATCAGACCAAAGTCGTACGATCTTTTGAGACCATCGTCTGATGGCGGTCTACCGGCGAACGTTCCGGGGTCGCAGTGAAGTTTGCGGTTCATTGCACGAAATACTGTGCCCTGGGGCCATTACCCTTCCTTGTGCCACCTGCGAAAAATGCCTCGGATCCCCAGAGCTATTGTCGAGGAAGATGCGCATGGATTCCGAGTCGGTTTCGCAACGAAAAGCGTTCCCTGGGACCCAAGCCGAGTTTGCCGTTGCTTACGGGGCTTTGCCGGTAACGCGGCGCGTCACGCGAGAGTTCAGGTAGTCGGCTTCCACTTGCTCAAGGGCTTGCAAAATGAAGACCAATTCCGGGCCGGGGCCGCGAAACAACTGAATTAACCATTGATCGTTGGAGTATCTCGAATGGCTACGTACAACACCAGTTTCATTGTCAACCTCGCCGATTTGGCGAAGATCCTCGAACAGATCAAGATTGCCGAACGGCACGCCGCCGGAGAAAACCTCGTCGATATCATTGGCGCCGACAACGCCCTCCTGCCGATGGGCCTTAGAACGGTCGATGGCAGTTACAATCATCTTCTGCCCGGTCAGGAGCTTGCCGGATCGGCCGATCAGCTCTTCCCGCGCCTTCTCGACCCCGTCTATCGCAACGATCAGGACGGTGATGTGATGCCGTTGGGACCTCCGGGTGGCCCTCAGGTGACCAACACCGACTACGATCCGACGATACCGGGTGGAGTTGACGCCTTCGGAGTCAATCTGCACAGCGTCGCCGATGCCGATCCCCGCATCATCTCGAACCTGATCGTTGACCAGACCCTTAACAACCGTTCAGCTCTGATCGCCGCTCTTGTTGTGGCTGGTTCGGTTAATCCGAACGCTGACGCGGACGCCATACTTGCTGCTCGTGCCGCGGCCGAGGCAGCGGCTGCAAATAGTTCGACGCATGACGCATATTTGGCCGCCGAGACGGCCGCGACGACTGTGCAGGGCCAGATTGCAACCGCGCTGGCGGCGCTGGCCGCTTTCCGCGCTGCCGTCAATGACAATAACCTCGACCCTGGCGATGAGCAGCACGCCGCCGACGCTGCGCTGGCAGCGCAGCAGGCCAAGCTGGCCCAGGACGCTGTTGTTGCGGCCTTGCAGCAGCCAGGCGCCGCTGTTGCCTCAGCCGATCTCGCCGCCGCCCTGAGCCTCCAAACGGCCCTCAACAACCTGGACGCGGCACTTGCCGGCTATGCCGATACCGTTTCAGGTCCGCTCGCTGACGGACTCTCGTTCAGCGAGTTCAATGCCCTCGTCAGCGCCGAGGCCACGGCGACTGCGTTGTCGGCAACTGCCAGTGCGAACCAAGCCGCATTGGCGGCAGCCGAGCAAAGTACTTCGCCTGAGGGCGCCGCAGAGGTGCTTGCAAATCTGGTGCTCAATGCCGGGCTCAATATCACCTCAGACGGCTCGATCATCATCGAGAATCGTTCCGCTGACATCGGTCTGTCGCCGCCCAACAGCGGCTGGATGACTCTGTTCGGCCAGTTCTTTGATCACGGCCTCGATCTCGTGACCAAGGGCGGTAACGGCACGATCTACATTCCGCTGCAGCCCGACGACCCGCTCTACGTCGCGGGCAGCCCCACCAACTTCATGGCCGTGACGCGGGCCACGCCTTTCGTCGATCCCGTCACGGGCCGTGTTGAAGGCCAGAACACCACGACACCGTTTGTCGACCAGAACCAGACGTACACGTCGAGCGCATCGCATCAAGTCTTCCTTCGTGAGTACAAGTTTTCGCAGGCTTCCACTCTGGGCGGTCCGCTTGACTCGCACGCCGTCAACACAGGCCGTCTGCTCGACGGTGCCAATGGCGGCATCGCCAACTGGGCGGAGACCAAGGCGCAGGCCCTCGAGTATCTGGGAATCAAGCTCAGCGACTATGACGTGCACGATGTTCCGGTGGTCAAAGTCGATCCCTATGGCAAATTCATAGCTGGCGCGAACGGCTTCGCTCAGGTGAAAGTCGTGGTGTCGATCGTCGACAACAGCACGAATCCGCCTACATTTACCCCGGTCGCCGGCGAGTACTACATCGAGGGTACAGACGCTGGTCTCGATCTTACCACGCTATCAGTTGCCCAGATTCCAGGATTCGTTGCAGATCCGGGCACAAACTACGTCGTCGCTGCCGACCGAACGGGCCACGCCTTCCTCAATGACATCGCCCATCATGCGGCGCCGAGCATCGTCGATCACGACCATAATCCGGCAACTCCAAGGATCGCGCAAACCGAAGACACCGACTACCTCGATTACAATGGTGATGGCGTGGTCGATCAAGCCGACGTTGATGCCGGCATTCTCGCCGGAGGACTCGTCGATGCCGACGGGTCCAGTGTCATCGATATTGAAGACCTCCGAGACGTCAATCTTGATGGCGTCATCGACGGCAAGGACTTGATCGCGGACGACCGCAATCCACTTACCTACGACAACGAAATGCTCGACGCGCACTTCATTACGGGTGACGGGCGCGGCAATGAGAACATCGGCCTCACCGCAGTCCATTTCATATTCCATGCCGAGCACAACCGGCTCGTCGAAGCCAACAAGATCACCATCCTCAAGGGTGGCGACCTTGCGTTCATCAATGAATGGTTGAGCACAGACCTTGCGGATCTGACGGGCGTTCCAGCGCCAGGCGCAACCAACGAAGAGTTTGCTGCGTTTGCGGCCACGCTTGACTGGGATGGCGAACGCCTCTTCCAGGCGGCCCGCTTCGTCTCCACGATGCGGCCCACGCCCCGGGCCTGGCCGGATGGCG
>CAZSNH010000107.1:5295-8096 GCA_964607855.1 uncultured Hyphomicrobium sp.
GAAGAGTTCGCGCGCCGCCTCCAGCCCAACGTCGATCCCTTCGTGTTCACCAACTCTGCCGATCTCGACCCGGCGATCCTCGCGGAATTCGCGCACACGGTCTATCGCTTCGGCCACTCGATGTTGACCGATACGGTCGACCGGCTGGATCAGGATCTCTCGACCGTCAACAGCGATGGCATCATTGACGATGCCGAGCAGATCGGCCTCATCCAGGCATTCCTCAATCCGCAGGCGTTCACCGCCAGCAGCGGCGCGGCTCTGGACGACGCCACGGCCGCCGGCGCCATCATTCGAGGCATGTCCCGTCAGGTCGGCAACGAGATTGACGAGTTCATCGTTGAGGCGCTTCGCAACAACCTCGTAGGCCTTCCCCTTGATCTGGCAGCGATCAACATCGCACGCGGCCGCGATACTGGCATTCCGTCGCTCAATCAGGCGCGCGAGCAGCTCTACGCCATGACGGGTCACGTCGACGTGAAGCCGTACACGAGCTGGGCCGACTTCGTGCAGCACATGAAGCACCCGTTATCTCTCATTAACTTCATTGCAGCTTATGGCACGCACTCGACCATCACGAGCGAGACGACGCTAGAGGGCAAGCGCAAGGCCGCGATGCTGCTCGTGCTCGGAGACCATGATGTCGATGGAGATGGTAATATCGACGTTGCGCCGGCCGACCGCCTCGATTTCCTGAATGCCACCGGCGCCTATGCGGGCGGATCGCTCGGCGGTCTCAACGATGTCGATCTCTGGATCGGCGGACTGGCCGAGGAGATCAACGAGTTCGGCGGCCAGCTCGGATCGACCTTCAACTTCGTCTTCGAATACCAGATGGAGCATCTGCAGAACGGTGACCGCTTCTATTACCTGTCGCGCACGCAGGGCATGAATCTGCTCAATCTGCTCGAGCCCAATACGTTCGCCGACATGATCATGCGCAACACCGATCTCGGTGATCTGCATGCGACCCATCTCTCGGCCGAGATCATGGAAGTCCCCGACATGATCCTCGAGCTCGATCCTCTGGTTCGCCAGGAGAATTACAGCGGTGACCCGCTGCTCGACGGAACAGACCCCGCGGATCGGTCGTTGCTTGATCCCGAGCATGATGACCCGGTTCTGCAGGCGCTCGATCCAAAGGTTTTGCGTGTTATCGGTGACGTGCGTCTCGATGAATTCGGCAATCCGGTGCTCGACGCTGACGGACACGTCATAACCGATGGCAATATTCTCAAGTTCTCGGGTGGTGAGCACGTGGTGCTCGGCGGTACCGAGGGCAATGACAAGATTTACGGCGACAAGGGCATCGATACGCTCTGGGGTGACGGCGGCAATGACTATCTGAACCCCGGCATGGAGAGCGATCAGGTCTTCGGCGGCGACGGCGACGACATCATCGAGGATCCCTTCGGCGACGACTTCCTGCGCGGCGAAGCCGGCGACGACGTGATCGTCAACGGGTCCGGACTTGATCTTCTGTTCGGTGGCGAGGGCCAGGACTTCATTATGGCCGTCACAGACACCACCGAAGTGTTCGCCGGCCCGGGCAACGACTTCATTCTCGGCGGCACGGCTCCAGACGTGTTAATGGGCAACGAGGGCGATGACTGGATCGAGGGCGGTGAGGGCTTCGACAGTCTTTCAGGCGAAAACTCCGAGCTCTTCTTCAATTCTCCGATCGTCGGCCACGACATCCTGAACGGCCAGGGCAATGATACGGACTACGATGGCGAAAATGGCGACGACATCATGTTCCAAGGCCCGGGCATCCAGCGCAACAATGGCATGGATGGCTTCGATTGGGCGATCCATCTTGGAGACCCCAATGGCGCAGATTCCGATCTCGGAATCCGCCCCTTCGATACCCGAGAGGCGCTCATCCTACGCGACCGGTTCGACTCGGTGGAAGGCCTCTCAGGCTGGACGCAGGACGACATCCTGACCGGTGCGGCACGGCCCATCCTCGGTGAAAACTTCACGGATGCTCTGACGCAAGCGGGCGTCGATCGCATTCAGGGCATGCGGGAATTTCTCGGCGTGGCCCCGGGCGCGGCAACGGATATCGTCTTCGAATCAGACGTCAATATCGGTGGCGAGATCATTCTGGGTGGCGCGGGTAGTGACAGAATTACCGGGAACCTTGGCAACGATATTCTCGACGGTGACGCATGGCTCAACGTCAGAATCTCCGTCCGCGAAACGAAAGACCCCTCCAGCGCCGAGATCTTTACGGTCGGCAGTCTGACCGAGATCATCACCGGCACCGGTAATCCCAATTGGGAGGGCAAGCAGCTCTCCGACTTGATGCGCACTGGCGTCATCAACCCGGGTCAGCTACAGGCCGTTCGCGAGCTGGTGAACAGCGACGGCACGGCCATTGCTGGAACCCTTGGCTCGACCAACAGCGCCGGCGATATCGACGTTGCAGTCTTCACGGACGTCTTAGCAAACTACACGATTGAAGGCGACGTTGCGGGCGATGGTGTGGTGACGGCGTCTGACACCGACGGCGATGGGTTCATCACTGTTGCCCATACGCCTCCTGGCGGCGGCGGTGGTGGCGGTGCCGCAATCGACGACGGAATCGACAGAATTCGCAATTTCGAGGCCTTGCAGTTCGCCGACCAGGTCGTGATCCTCGCGAACATTACGAATTCGCCTGCTACGGGTTTGCTTGAGATCATCGATCCGACGCCCGGCATCTTCCAGAACGGCGACGCACTTACGGTGGGTATCGGAAGCGTCACCGATCCCGACGGCGTTCCCCCGCTCTCGAAATTCTCCATCGTTTGGCAGGT
>CAZSNH010000108.1:0-8012 GCA_964607855.1 uncultured Hyphomicrobium sp.
GCAGCCTCTTAACCGCCCGTTTCTTAATTGGGCGCTAGAAAGGCCATGACCGAGAAGAAACCTGACGTCGGCATCATCATGGGTAGCCAGTCTGACTGGCAGACGATGAAGGCTACAGCCGATATCCTCACTGAACTCGGCGTGGCATTTGAGACGCGCATCGTCTCTGCGCACCGGACGCCGGAACGGCTCTACGCTTATGCCAAGGGCGCAAAGGAGCGCGGTCTCAAGGTGATCGTTGCAGGTGCAGGCGGCGCGGCACACCTCCCCGGCATGACCGCTTCGCTCACCACCTTGCCCGTACTTGGCGTACCGATCAACTCCAAAGCCTTGAGCGGACAGGACAGCCTTTATTCAATTGTGCAGATGCCGGCCGGAATCCCGGTCGGCACTCTGGCCATCGGAGAAGCCGGCGCAACGAATGCCGGCTTGCTTGCCGCGCAAATTCTCGCCCTCTCCGATCCGGCGCTCGCCAGTCGCATCGCGAAGCACCGTGAGAGGCAATCGGCATCGGTTGCCGACGCGCCCAAGGAATGAGCGAGCAGCGCCGTGTCCAGACCTCTTCTTCCGGGATCGACGATAGGCATACTGGGCGGTGGCCAACTGGGACGCATGCTCGCCATGGCCGCAGCACGCCTAGGGCTAAAGTGCCATATCTATTCAGATAGTTCCGGTCCCGCCTTCGACGTCGCCGCCCGGCACACGATCGGCGTCTTCGAGGACGAGGAAAAAGTATCCGCGTTCGCAAACTCGGTCGACGTCGTCACTTACGAGTTCGAGAACGTACCCGCGCTCACAGCGGCGGCCGCCGAACGCTACGCTCCGCTTCGTCCGGGGACGAAACCGCTCGATGTGTGCCAGGACAGGCTCAAGGAAAAAAATTTCGTCTCTGCGCTTGGCATTCCGGTTGCACCCTTCGCCGCGATCGAAACTGTTTCCGATCTCAAGAGCGCCATCGACAAAGTCGGCACCAAAGCCATCCTCAAAACGCGCCGGCTCGGCTACGACGGCAAAGGGCAAGCCCGCATCCAGTCAGCGAACGAGATTGAGCGAGCCTTCGACGATATCAGACGTGCACCAGCCCTCCTCGAAGGCGTCGTATCTTTCGAGTTCGAAGTCTCGGTTCTCGCCGTACGCAACCTCGATGGCGAGGTCCGCTTCTACGACGTGCCTGTGAATACGCATAAGAACGGCATCCTCGATACTTCGACCGTCCCGTCGCCACTTTCCGAAGCACATACCAAGCGGGCACAAGAGATTGCGGCTGCGATCGCCATCGCCTTCGACTACGTGGGTCTCTTGGCCGTCGAGATGTTCTATCTTGGGCCCGACGCGAAGGATCCCTTCATCGTCAACGAAATGGCCCCGCGCGTGCACAACTCCGGACATTGGACAATTGATGCCTGCCTGTGCTCGCAGTTCGAAAACCATATGCGCGCGGTTGCGGGCTGGCCACTTGGGCCAACGGAGCGCCATTCGGATGCCGTCATGATGAACCTCATCGGTCATGACGTGGATGCATGGGAGATGCTTGCTGCCGAGCCCGGCACCGCGGTCCACCTTTACGGCAAGCGCGACGCTCGCCCTGGCCGCAAGATGGGCCACGTCAACCGGATCCGGCCGAAATCGGGCCCGTGAGGTTTTCTTCTCCCCGGAAGGACGCCCAGCTATAAGCCTCCGTCATAACCTCCGAATCCGTTAAAGGGGGCCATAAATTCGGGGATTGCGCACCCCGTCAGTCCCTGGCAGCGCCTGAAGCGCCAGGAGGTGGACATATTAAGGGTTTTTTGCTAGAAGCCGCGCCAATCCGAATGTCCTGAGACGGCGCAGGGTCGAAAGACCCGCTGTCTTGGGTGTTTTTTTGTTTCACCCGTCAACTCCAGAAGGATCACCGCTTGCAGGTACTCGTTCGCGACAACAACGTCGATCAAGCCTTAAAGGCGCTCAAAAAAAAGATGCAGCGCGAAGGCATTTTCCGAGAGATGAAGCTCCGGAACTATTTCGAAAAGCCCTCTGAAAAGAAAGCCCGTGAAAAAGCCGAAGCTGTGCGGCGCGCGCGCAAGCTCGCGCGCAAGAAGTTACAGCGCGAAGGCCTGCTTCCGAACAAGCCCGTGGTGGCTCGCGGCGCGGATCGCAAGGGCGGCAAGGGCGGTCCGGGCCGGGGTGGTCCGGGGGCTGGCGGCGGCGGCCGTTCAGCTGGCGGCTTCGGTGGCGGCCGCTAAGTAGCCTCGCACCCCAAAAGCAGCTGCAAAGTTTTGCACTGATCGTTGCAGGATGAATTCGCAGAGCCGCTGGTGCGAACCAGCGGCTCTGGCTTTTTTGAGTTCGTATCATTCGAGACCTATTCGTGATCCGCACCAGCTATTCAGCCGCCTGTTCTTTTGAGGCAGAGATCCGGCCTGAACGCAATCTGGCGATCCAATCGTAGATCGCCTCGTACGATCCGAAATTGTAGTGATCGGAATGCCCGGCGCCGGGAAAGATGGCAATTTCTTTTGGCCCCGATGCGGCGGCGTAGACGGCCTGGCCCATGGATAGGGGAACGATCCTGTCTTCTTTGCCATGAACGATGAGCAAGGGCACGCTGAGGCGCTTCAAATGCCTCATGGTCTCATAGCGATCGGTCATGAAACTGCGCGCGGGCAGTCTCGGATAATGCACCTCCGCCACGTCAACAAGAGACGTGTAAGGGGCATCCAGGATGACGCCCGCAGCGGCTTTCTCTACTGCCACCTGGACCGCAATTCCGGTTCCGAGACTCTCGCCGTAGATGATGATGTCTTGCGGCTTCACGCCATCCCGCACCAGCGTCTCATAGGCGAGTTTTGCGTCGGCAACGTTCGCCCTCTCCGATGGCGTCCCCGTGCTGCCCCCGTAGCCCCGATAGGTCATTATGAAAATGCCGAAGCCGCGCTGCACGTATTTTCGCACGCGTTCCTGTCGCGTTTCGAGCGAGCCGGCATTGCCATGGAAGTAGAGCAGCGTCGGATTGCCGGAACGGGCCTGGGCATACCAAGCGATTATGCGCTCTCCATCCGGTGTTTCCAGAAAGCGCTCTTCAACTCCCGGGAGATCGAGTGTTTTGGGATCATAGCGCTCGGTATCAGGTGCGTAAATCAGCTTGCGCTGCAGGTAGTGCGTTGCGATGAGACCCACGGCATACAGAGCCGCTAAGCCCGCCAAGATTTTGGTGAGAAGAGCCATGTGTCTCAGTCCCGTCCTGGGCAGCCCCGGGCCCCAGATGAGAGGCTTTCGGCCGCGCTCGCCCGCCACGACTTAGCCTCCCGCCTGGGGCAGAAGCAACCATCCGGGTTAAGTCTTTTGTCTGCGGGATATAACTGTTTCAGGGGGCCGAGGCCCCAAGGCTGCCCGATCTTAAACATCTATTAAGCTTGATTCTTGCTTAATCGGTTCCGATCCCCCCGAAAGAGGAGACGATCGTGGTGCGTAAACTGGCCTCGTCAGGGTTCAAACCAAGTCCATCAAACCTCCTGATCCTCGCCCTCGCGGGCGTGACAGCTGGCGGCTGCAGCGCCGGGTCGGGTCGAATGTATGGAACGGGGCAGATGACGACGAGTAGCATTCAAGCCCCACGCCCCGTCGAAGACATGGTGCAAGAGCCCGCGCCTCCCTATAGCGACGGATATGGGTTGGGGCGATCGAACGGCGAATCCGCGACCGCAACTCCGCCGCGTCAAGGCCCATACCAGTGGAATGGAAGTCCGACGCGCATTCAGGAAGGGGCCGCTCCAACCCAGACGCCCGCAAGAATGAGTCCGGCGGCCGATAGCCGCAAGCTCGTTGTCGTGCGTCCCGGCGACACGCTCTACAGCATTTCACGCCAACAGGGCGTTTCCGTTCAGGATTTGATGACGGCCAACCGCCTTGCAGGCCCTACCCTCTACGCCGGCCAGACGCTCTCTGTTCCTCCGTCAGCCATCCGCTAAGGCTGTCCTTGATGGAGCAGGCTGCTTCCTGCGCCGGTAACCTGCCTGCTAAATTGCCGCTTGATCGAACGGCAGAAGGCGGCCTACCCATGCAGATCGGTGCTCAATCAGCAATCCAGTCCCAATCCGAGGCCCCTTGGCTGCAGGCCTTTCAGCGCCTCCGCCAGTTGAGCAGGAGTGAGCCCTTTCCGGATTTGGCTTGGCGCAAGGCGCACCTCAAGGCATTGCGCCGCCTCGTGGTGTCGCAGAAGGACGCTCTTGCTCGCGCAATCCACAAGGACTTCGGATGTCGCAGTCACCGAGAAACGGCGATGAGCGAAGTCTTGCCCGTTCTCCAAAGCATAGATGATGCGCTCTGGAACCTTGGCCGGTGGATGCGCCCCGAACGCAAGGCCGTCGCATTGCACTTCCTGCCGGCCGGCAACCGCGTCGTGTACCAGCCTAAAGGACTCGTTCTCATCGTTGCGCCATGGAACTATCCCCTGCAGCTCACCATTGGCCCGCTCGTTGCGGCAATCGCAGCCGGAAACCGGGTCATTCTGAAACCGTCGGAGTATACGCCGCGGTTCTCGGAGGTGCTGAAGCGAGCGCTTGAAGAGACACTCGGCTCCGAAGTCATTCATGTCGCAGTTGGTGGCACCGACGTAGCCGCCGGGCTTACGGGCCTCCCCTTTGATCATATTCTCTTCACCGGCTCGACGGCCATCGGCACAAAAGTCATGCAGGCTGCGGCGGCCAACCTCACGCCCGTGACGCTCGAGCTTGGTGGCAAATCGCCGGCCATCCTGAACGAGAGTTTCGATGTTGAGACAGCGGCCCGTCGCATCGCACGCGGCAAGCTCATGAACGCCGGTCAAACGTGCATCGCGCCCGATTACGTGCTGGTCCCTACCCATCTCGTCGACGGTTTCATCGAGCACTACGCAAGAGTTGCAGCGACGTTCTACCCGCGCCTTGCTGCGAACCCCGACTACACGTCGATCATCACCCTTCGCCACTACGACCGGCTCACTCGCCTCATCGAGGATGCAAGAAATAAAGGAGCACAGATCAGAGTGGTCGACCCCGCCCGCGAGTTTCCGGAAGGCGCATTCGGCGAGCGCACCAGCCGGAAACTCGCGCCCCTCATTCTCTCGCGCGTCAAAGATAGCATGGACATCATGCAGGAAGAGATCTTCGGACCTATTCTCCCGGTGGTGCCCTATTCTTCACTCGATGAGGCCGTGGACTACGTCAACAGCCGTCCGCGGCCGCTCGCACTCTATTATTTCGATCGCGACCGATCGCGGATCGATGCCATCCTTACGCGGACCACAGCGGGCGGAGTGACGATAAACGACACCATTTTCCACGTTGCCCAGGAAAGCCTCCCCTTCGGCGGCATCGGTCCCTCAGGCATCGGCGCGTATCACGGTGAATACGGCTTCCAGACCTTCAGTCACGCCAAGGCGGTATTCAAGCAGGGGCGTATTCCGGCAACCGAGCTGCTCAATCCCCCTTACGGCAAGCGCTTCGACTTCATGATCACGGCCTTGATCAAGCGGTTCGCTGGTCTGAGGTAAACGAACGACCTCACTGCGTGGCTGCGAATTCGCCTGGCTCGTCGTAGCACTGGAGAAGCCTCGTCACGCGCTCTGGCCCCGGCAGATGTCCCGCGTTCGAGCCCTTGGAGTGAGCGAAATAAGGAGCGAAGGCCTCTATGTCATCACGCTTGAACAGACCCAGCTCCCGGCCCCGCTTGATGGACCAGCAGTCGGCATCCGTTTCCACGCTTGGGGTAGGATAGAAATTGTGTCCGAGCACGTGATGGGCACATTCATGCCCGAAGAAAAAGATCTGCAACTTCGGCGGTAGCGTCATCAGCCGCTCTGGATCGACTTGAATGAAGGGAATGCGCCCCACGATCTGAGCCCTGGCTACATCGCCGAGACCGGAAGCTTGCTGAACCACGACCTTGAGGCCGCGGAAGTTCCGGCACTCAAAGGGAGGCTTCTCAATCGGGAAGGATTGGGGCGCGGGCTCCGCCAGAACCGGCACTGCCCCGAGCAGCAAGGCGAGCGCGGCCATTGCACCCCATAATTTATTTAACAGGCAGGCCATGAAACCTTCTTTCTGTGAGTTCCGGGGGACCGGCACCCGGCCCCAGACCCCATATCTCTGCTCCAGCTTCACCTATACGAGGATAACCGCCAATTGGTTTTTGTGAAGCGCCGCCGCTTCAGAGGTTCTGTACCTTGCGGGACAGCGTAAAACCGGGGCGCCCTCTAGTCTCCTCATAATTGCTCTTGGGAAGACACCAAAGGGTGCCACCGTGCACAGAGGCCGCTGTTCCTTCCTCCACATTTGCTTAATTGCCTCCCTTGGATCTGCGGCTCACGGAGCGCTAAGAGCTGCCCCCGCCTTGGCCGAGCAAAAGCTCGTCAAATCCCCATTCGTCAATGTGCTCGCCCGCGAAGGCAAGTCGCGCGCACTGTGCCAAGCTCAACCCAACCGAATTTTCGTCCAAAACGAACATGGCAGCGAATGTATCGCTTACTACGTGACCAAGGGTCACGAACAAGAGCGACAGGCCGTTCTCTACTTCGACGGCGACATGGCACCCGATAAATACACCAATCCCAAGCAGATCGCCGACGAACTCGCGCACAATCAAAAAGGATTGCAGATCTGGGCCGACAAGCTCGGGGTCCGTTATGTCTATGTGTCACGCGTCGGACTGAACGGTTCCTCCGGCAATCACGGCAACCGCCGGCTGCCCTATGAAACCCACATCATGAATACCGCGATTGACCTTCTGAAGGAGAAGCTCGGTCTCGACCGAATAGCCCTCGCCGGTCAGTCGGGCGGCTCGACCATTGCGGCCTCTCTACTTTCGATGGGCCGCAGGGATGTCGACTGTGCCGTGCTCGGCTCGGGCGCATTCGAAGTGGTCGAGCTCCACTACAACATCCTCAAAGCACACGGATCGAAGGTTTCAAAGCAACAGTTGGCGAAGCTCATGTACGATCCCGCTGCCCACGTCGCCGAGGTACCAGACGACCCGAAGCGGCGCATCATTATCATTGGTGATACGACGGATACGCGCACTCCTTTCGAACAGCAGGCGCGCTACATGAACAAGCTGCGTGAACGCGGACACCATGCCCTGCTCATTCCGATCGAAGCTGCTGGCGACCTCGATCACGGCGCCGCCATGTATACGATCCCGACGGCGGGCGGCTGCCTCGCCGGAACGCCCGATGAAAGGCTCCTCGCCGCAAACGATGGCATGGTGAAGCGCACGACGGCCATCGAAGCCAAAGCAGCTCGCACCGCGACGGCAAAAGATAAGAACCTCATCAAGACAAGTGCAGCGAGGGCTGCCAAAGTCATGGCCAGGTGAACGGCGCCCCGTTAATGTGCGAGAGCCTTGGCGATTTCCTCGGTCATCTTCTTGGCGTCGCCCAGCACCATCACCGTATTGGTGTTGTAGAAGAGCGTGTTGTCGATGCCGGCGTAGCCTGACGCCAGGCTGCGCTTATTGAAGAGGACGGTTCCGGCCTTCCATACTTGAAGCACCGGCATGCCGTAAATCGGCGAACTCTTATCCGTCTCGGCGGCCGGATTAACGACGTCGTTGGCGCCAATAACATAGACCGCGTCGGTTTGCGCAAATTCGGAGTTGATGTCCTCGAGCTCGAACACCTCGTCATAGGGGACGTTCGCCTCCGCGAGGAGCACGTTCATATGACCTGGCATACGCCCGGCAACGGGGTGAATGGCGTACTTCACCTCGACACCGGCCTTTTTCAGGGCATCTGCCATTTCGCGGAGTGCATGCTGCGCCTGAGCGACCGCCATGCCGTACCCCGGCACGATAATGACCTTTTGCGCATTCTTCATGAGGTAGGCGGCATCATCCGCAGCGCCGAGCTTGACCGGCTTTTGTTCGCCGCCCCCCGCCGGGCCCGCGGTCTCCCCGCCGAAGCCGCCAGCGATCACCGAAAGGAACGCGCGGTTCATGCCTTTACACATGATATAGGAGAGGATCGCACCCGAAGAGCCGACGAGAGCGCCCGTGATGAT
>CAZSNH010000109.1:0-7923 GCA_964607855.1 uncultured Hyphomicrobium sp.
CGGGTCGTCGCCCTGAAGGGCGGGCTGACGCTCCTTGGCCAATTTACCTTGATTTCAGCCAACCAGCGGGGTCGCGCTGCCACGGGCTCGCCACTCTTCATGTGGATAAGGCCAGCAGGGGCCAGCGGTTGGCGCTAAGATTTATGAGTACGACTCAACAAGGGCCCGACGGGATCGCCGATGCTTCCGGCTCAAAAATCCGTTTTCAGCTCATTACTTGAGGCGACAGCTGTCGCCGCAATCGCGCTCGTCTGCCTCGCCCATGAGGCACCGGCTCAGGAGCAGGCCCCCTCCCCCGGGAAGACTGCCGCCACCACGAAAGAAAAGCCGGCCGCGCCCGCCAAGACTGCCGCGGCCGCTTCTGAAAAAAACCAGACGAGTAATGCGAAGAAGAAGTCAGGCCAGTCGATTGTTCTCCTTGTCGGAGATGATCCGATTACGGCTTACGAGATCGAACAACGCCAGCGCCTTCTTATCGGTGGGGCAGGAATTTCCGAACAGGCGAAATCGCGCTTCCAGACTTTGATCCGCTCCGATGCTGCCCAGGCGAAGCTCAAGCAGATCCAAGAAGAAGCGATCCAGGAGAATAAGGGCAAGTCGCGAGATGAAATTATTGCCATCATCAAGAGCCGCTCGCAGGCTTATGCGTTGACACTCCAGAAGCAAGCCATCGAAAGTGCCCGCTCTGGAGCCGCCGCAGGTGTTCGGCAAAAGGCAATCGACCAGCTCATTGATGAAAAACTGATGCTGCAGGAGGCCAAGCGGCTTGGCGTCCTTGCGACTGACGAAGACGTCGACAAGTACATCGAAGGCAAGGCCTCCCGGGGGAAGGTGACGAAAGAACAATTCTACTCTCAATTCAAGAATGCCGGCATTGATGTCGAGTCCATGCGTCAGCTCTACAAAGCCCAGCTTTCGTGGGCGGACGCCGTGCGCAAGCGCTACGGTTATGAGATCCGCGTCACCGATCGAGACGTAGATCGAGTCGTTGCCACGCGCCCGAAGGACAGCGAGGATGATGTTGAGTTGCAGCTCCAGCGCGTGACGTTACCGCTTCCTGCCAAGATGGATCAGAAGGCAACCGCTCAGCGGTATGTCGAAGCGGAGACGTTGCGCAGTGGATTTACGGGATGCGCTGGTCTTGCGGCACAGGCCGCCGCCATAACGGGGGCCAAGCACGAGGATTTGGGCTCCAAGCGTCCCTCCTCTATTCCCGAGCCGACCCGCGGTCTCCTGCTTGCGGCTCAGAACGGCGATCTCTTGCCCCCGGCTCTCGGCGGCTCGGGCATCGAGATCTGGGCCGTGTGCGGCCGCGACGTCGTCAAGGCGGACGAGAAGCAACGAACGGAAGTGGCGGGCGAACTCAGGCAACAGCAATTCGGCCTCTACGCTGATCGCTTCCTGAAGGATCTGCGCAAAGACACGCCGATCGAGTATCGCTGATGCCTGCCGCGGCGCTAAAGCCCGCGCTTCCCCTCGCGGTATCAATGGGAGATCCGGCCGGGATCGGCTTGGATATCGCGCTCTTGTCGTGGCACATGCGCTCGCAGCGGGCGCTGGCGCCGTTCTATCTTTGGGCTGACCCCGAAGCCCTGCAGGATCGGGCTCGCACTCTTTCTCTCGCCGTGCCCATTACCGAGATCGGCTCCCCCTCCGAGGCCACAAACGTATTCAATGCAGCGCTCCCTGTTCGAGCGCTCCGGCTTCGCGCCAAGGCCATTGCCGGTGCTCCGGACGTGCGCAATGCGCCAGCAATCATTCTTGCAATTGAACATGCCGTAAAGGATGTTGCCGAAGGGAATGCCTCTGCCATTGTCACCTGCCCCATCGCAAAGGCAACGTTGAGCCACGCAGGGTTCCAGTATCCCGGACATACGGAATTCCTGGGCGCTCTTGCTGAGTCCTATACCCGCGGCCGTCGCTGCCACCCGGTGATGATGCTTGCTTCCGATGAGCTACGCGTTGTTCCACTCACCGTACACATTGCGCTCTCGCGCGTTCCCGCCAGTCTTTCCCGCCAGCTCATCTTCGATACCGTGAAAACGGTCTGGGTTGCCTTGAAGCGCGATTTTGGCATCGCGCACCCCCGAATTGCCATATCAGGTCTCAATCCGCACGCCGGCGAGGAAGGCACCATGGGCCGCGAGGAAATAGAGATCATCGCCCCCGCCATCGCCGAACTCGTACAGGAGGGACTCTCCGTCTCGGGCCCCCATCCCGCCGATACCATGTTCCATGCGACTGCTCGCGCGAGCTATGACGCTGCGATTGCGATGTTCCACGATCAAGCGCTGATTGCCATCAAAACGATCGCCTTCGACAAGGCCGTGAACGTCACGCTGGGCCTACCCTTCGTGCGCACCTCTCCCGATCATGGCACTGCATTCGGCATCGCTGGGCGCGGGGTTGCGAGCCCAGAGAGCTTCATCGAGGCTCTGCTGCTCGCGGACCGGCTTGGCCGGAGCCGGGCAACCCACCAATGCGAGGCTCAGCCGTGAGCGGCGCGTTAGACGGTTCCGCCCCGAGCGGCCCAAGCCCGGACGGATTGCCGCCGCTGCGCGATGTCATCGCCAAATTCGATCTTCAGGCACGAAAGAGCCTCGGCCAGAATTTCCTTCTCGATCTCAATCTGACGCGCGCTATTGCACGGCTTGCCGCTCCGCTCAAGGAACGCACGGTGATCGAGGTGGGACCGGGACCCGGTGGGCTGACGCGCGCGCTTTTTCTTGAAGGCGCCGGCCGTGTCATCGCAGTTGAGCGCGATAGGCGATGCATCGAGGCGCTCTCCGCGATCGCAAAGCGGTATCCTGGCCGTTTTGATCTCCATGAAGGTGATGCCTTAACTACAGACTGGCGGGAGCTCTTGGGGAAAGGTTCAGGTAAAGCCATTATCGCCGCCAACCTTCCCTATTCCGTGGCGACGCAGCTGTTGATCGGCTGGCTCGAAACCGAGCCTTGGCCGCCATGGTACGAGCGCATGGTGCTCATGTTCCAGAAGGAGGTCGCAGAACGCATCTGCGCGGAAACAGGAACCAAGGCCTATGGCCGCCTTTCCGTCTTTTCCCAATGGCGAACCCGAGTGCGCATCGTCATGACCCTCAATCCAAAGGCATTCACGCCCCCACCCAAGGTCGCATCCGCGGTCGTCGAATTTATTCCCCGCGAGTCGCCCCAACCTACATGCTCGGTCAAGGCCCTCGGAGCGATCACGGCTGCCGCCTTCGGCCAGCGGCGGAAGATGCTGCGTGCGAGCCTCAAGCAGGTGACGCCATTCCCCGAACTGCTGTTAAAGGAAGCGGGCATCGCACCGGAACTGCGCGCCGAGCAACTCTCGGTTTCAGACTTCGCGAGGTTAGCGGGTGTATGGGAGCGTGCCACCAAGAGACCCGCCTGAAAGGTGCCCCATGCGGGAGCTGCACCCTACTCATACTTCTCTCTTCCTATTGCGTGATCCGAAGCTCGACGCGCCGGTCAAGTTGCATCGCCTCTTCGCTGGTGAGGCGAGAACGGTCGATACCCATGAAGGGTTCGCTCTCACCTTTTGCGAGCAGTTCGATGTACCCATCATAGCCGCCGGCGCGCAAATCGCGCACGACAGCTTCGAGACGCCTCTGCGACAGCTCGAGATTATACTCTGGTCCGCCGCGCTCGTCGGCATGTCCCGTCAGCGTAATCGAGGGAAGTTTCTTGAGCTTCAGATACTCGAGTAGCAGTGAGACTGCGTGTTTGCCATCGTCGGTGAGCTCTGCCTCATTATAGATAAACTGCATCGGAAGCGGAATGACCGTCTCGGGTGGCGCACCTTCTTGTTTGATGACGTCATCTGGCGCGGTGTCGCCCTTGGCCGTGGCCGCAACCTGTGTTTCCGGTGCCGTTGCTTCAGTGCGCGCCCCAGCTACCACGGTTTCGAACTTCGCAATGAGGCTTCGCGCGGGTGAGACATCGGCTCTGACTGGCGCGGAGCGCGCCGATGAGGCTCGCTCGGTTTCGGCCGTTATAGCTGGTGGCGGCGCGTAGGAGCCTGCCCGGACAGAGACTGCGGCATCCAGACTCGCAAATGCGTGCTCGGTCACAATGACCCATTCGCCATCACTTCCGGCCTGAGCTTGGGCAACCGGCCGCTCCCCTTCGAAGAGTGTGAGGGGAGAATTGACCGCAGCGCGCCCCGCGAATACGGAGGGACCACCTTGGACAATGCGCGAGAACTCGATGAAAGGCAGATCGCCATCGGATTTAGCGCGCTCCCTCAGAGCACCAGCAACATCGCCAAATGGCGTGCCCGAAGAAGCTCCCTCCACGTCCGACTCCCGGGAGGCCTCTTTGAGTGTCTCAATCTCCAATGGAAGTGGATGGGTCGCCTGTCGCGGCGCCGGGTCGATGAAATCGCCCCAATTGGCGAGCCAAGCCGGCCATGACCAGTGGAGTCCGCTGTCGTACTTGATCGCTAGGTGGTAGGTCGCAGGTCGCCAACGATGCCAGGAAAAGATCGCACCATCATACTTGACCTCGACCGCAAACTGGGGAGGCCGAAAGTAAAACTGAATCGCCACGCCACCAAACAAGGCAATGGCGATCAGCAATTGGGATCCGCGGCGCATATGACCTGGCTCCAGCGGGCACGATGAACTGAGATGCCTTATATAAGTATGAACGGCGCGTCATTGTAGGCCGCAGACCTTAAGCAGAAGTGTGGTGCGGGATGGCCTCGACGATGTATTCGCGAGGCGAATTATTGTGCACAACTCAATGCGTTCTGTCCCACGGCATCCTTAATCCGCGTATGAATCCATGTATGCCGGACGCGGACATAACCCAGGCAATCGCCGCCTCCCGCCTCGACCCTCTTCCCAGCCGCTCCATTCCGGGCGTAATGTGATCACAAGAAGAAGCGCCCCAACGCCGGTCAACTGTCCCATGCAATCCCCCACTGCTGAGCTTACTCACGGCGTGGCGCAAGCACGCGTTTCCGCCATGCTCAACGCGGAGCGCGAGACTTATTCTCGCCGCTGCCCAAAATCGAAAGCCCTCGCTGATCGCGCGGCCGAGCACTGGCTCCGCGGCGTGCCCATGCACTGGATGGTCGATTGGGGGACGCCCTATCCGCTCTTTATCAAAGAGGCGAAGGGCGTCGGACTCGTGGACGCGGATGGCAATTTCTATGTGGACTTCTGCCTTGGCGACACGGGGGCCATGTTCGGGCACTCCCCCGCGGTTGTGGCGAATACCATTAAAGCCCAGGCCGAGCGCGGCTTGACGGTCATGCTTCCCGGGCCAGATACGGCCGCTGTCGGCGAACTCTTGTCAAGCCACTTCAGTCTTCCCTTTTGGCAAGTGACCGCGACGGCCTCCGATGCCAATCGTTCCGTCATTCGTTGGGCGCGGGCTGCGACGAAACGCAAAAAGCTTCTTGTCGTCAACGGCTGCTACCATGGCGCCGTCGACGACACGTTTGTGTCCATCGAGCACGGACGCCCCGTCAATCGGCCGGGCCTCGTCGGCGAAGTCCGCGACGTCACAGAAAGCACCATCGTCATCGAGTTCAACGATAGCGAAGCGCTTGAGCAAGCGCTGAAAAGCGGCGACGTCGCATTAGTGCTCACCGAACCCGTAATGACCAATTGTGGAATGGTCCTTCCGGCGCCAGGCTATCACGACAGCCTGCGCACTCTCACCCGGAAATATGGAACGCTTCTCTGCATCGACGAAACTCACACCATCAGCTCGGGCCCGCGCGGCTATACGGGCACGCACAATCTGGAACCCGACTTCTTCGTTCTCGGAAAGCCTATTGCAGGCGGCGTTCCAGCCGCCATCTACGGCTGGACCGAGGCCGTCGACGAGAGAATCCAGGCTTATCTTGACGCGCGTGAACCTGGTTACAGCGGCATCGGCACGACACTCTCGGGGAATGCCCTTCAACTGGCCTTGATGCGTGCCATTCTCGAAAACATTCTGACGGATGAGGTCTACGCCCGCACCATGCCACTTGCCGAAAGGCTCGAAGCGGGGCTGGCTGCCCTTATCAAGCACCATCAGTTGCCCTGGCACGTCGTACGGGTCGGTCTAAGGGCCGAAGTCGTGACGGCACCTCAGCCGCCGAGGAATGGTGCCGAAGCGAAGCTCTTCGCGCACAGCGAGGTCGAGCACGCACTTCACCTGTACTGCCTCAATCGCGGCGTCGTCATCACGCCCTTCCACAACATGATGCTCGTCTGTCCCGAGACAAGCGCAAGCGATGTCGACCGCCTGCTCGACGTGCTTGATGCCGGCATGGCAGAGCTCTCTCAGGTGAAACCTGCCCGCACATAAAGTCTCTACCAGTGCAAGGAGCCCAATGATCACGCCGCCTAATAAAGATGTCCTCGCTCAGGAAGCCAAAAACTTCCTCGATGGCAATTCCGGTGTACGCCACATTGCGCTCATGTTTACCGACATATGCGGGGTTCAGCGTGGAAAGCATCTCACGCGTGCAGAACTTCTTTCGGCCTTCGAAAACGGCCGGTTCATGGCCTGCTCAGCCATGAGTATGGACGTTACGGGCCGTGATGTCGAGGAAACCGGACTGATTTGGGACATTGGCGACGCCGATCAAGTCCTCTGGCCCATTCCCGGTACGCTTTCGCTTGTTCCTTGGTCCGCAGAACCTCAGGGCCAGTATCTCGGAAGCTTCTTCGACCTCGAAGGCAAACCCTCGATTGCGGATCCGCGGCATGCCCTCGCACGTGTCGTGGAGCGCTTTGCTGAGTTTAAGCTGAAGCCGGTTGCAGCTGTTGAACTCGAATTTTATCTCATGGACCGCGAGAGTGCGCTTGCCGGCAGGCCGCGGCCGCCCATGGGGCTAACCGTGCCAGCAGAGCAGAAGCACTATCAGGGCTATTACTTGCGGGATCTCGATGACTTTGAGCCCTTCTTCCGCGATCTTTACGCAGCGGCCGAGGTGCAGCGTCTGCCGCTCGAAGCACTACTCTCGGAGTACTCGGCAGGCCAAATGGAAATTGGCCTCAAATATCGGACCGATGCCCTGCAGGCTTGCGATGAAGGCATACTCTTCAAGCGCCTCGTCAAGGGCATCGCCGAGAAGCACGGACTGATCGCAAGTTTTATGGCCAAACCCTACGCGCAATGGACGGGCTGCGGCATGCACCTTCATGTGAGTCTTGCCGACGAAGAAGGCCGCAACATCTTCGATTCCGACGATCCCATTGCCAACGCTCCCTTGCGTCATGCCATAGGCGGCATGATGCAGACTATGGCTGATGGTATGGCTTTCTTCGCGCCCAACGCCAACTCCTACCGGCGCTTTCGCAAATCGAGCTATGCGCCGATTGCGCCCAACTGGGGTTTCAACAATCGTACGGTGTCGCTGCGAATTCCGGCTGGCAAGGGCCCGGCGCGTCACGTCGAGCACCGCGCGTCTGGCGCCGACGCCAATCCGTATCTCGCACTCGCCGCCGTGCTCGCAGGCGTCCACCACGGCATGAAGAACAAGATCGACCCCGGCCCGCCCGTTCAAGGCAACGGTTACGAGCAGAAGGCGGCCCCCATGCCGACCAACTGGTTCGCTGCCCTCGCTGCGCTCCGGCAGTCGGCGTTGATGAAGGACTACCTGGGTGAGCGTTTCGTCGACGTCTTTTCGACATTGAAGGAAATGGAGGCCGACAGGTTCTTTGCCGAGCCGCAACCGATCGATTTCGATTATTATCTGAGGACGGTCTAAATTCCCGCTCGTCCCCATCCTTGGGTTCGATCATTGATCTCAGGTCTGCTTCGCTTCGTACGTAAGTCGTCAACTTGACGATGGCGCGGAATGATGGCTCGTTACAACGCCACTAGCTGCTGGGGATCAAATGGTTTGTCGTTGGACCGCCGGCGTGAAAATTTGTCTCGGGATCCTGCTCGCCATCCTCGCGACATATTCCGCAC
>CAZSNH010000110.1:0-7898 GCA_964607855.1 uncultured Hyphomicrobium sp.
GAAGGGTTAGGCAACCAGCGCTGGATACAGGGCGGCGCGCAGTCGCAGTCCCAATCCGGATCGACGAGGACTACCCAGGGAACGTAACGGGCCGCGTAGTTGTAGCCGCCGATGGACTGGAGTAAAGGCGCCTTCCGGCAATATCCAGGGAACCCCATGAATGAGGGCAGTTACTTTCATTGCGATTTGCAGCTTCCATTTCTGGGCCTCGGCTTTGCCCACGGTCCAAGCCGCGGTTGAGACCGCCTCCGTGACGGAGAAATCGAAGGGATGCGCCAAGCCTCCGCGGTCTTCCCGTGTCGTCAACGTTCGGGACAAGGGAGCCGTCGGTGACGGCCGCACGAACGATACAGCAGCCATTCAAGCCGCGATCGATGCCGTGGCGGGAACCGGCGGTACGGTCTTAGTCCCGAATGGGCGCTACTTGGTCGACGCCACCGGAAAGCTCGCCCTCAAGGTGAAGAGCGACATGACGTTGAAGCTCGCCCCTGGAGCAACACTCAAGGTGATCCCCAACAAGGCCGTCTCTTATTCGGTGCTGCACCTGAGCGGCGTCTCCAATGTCACCATCGAAGGCGGTACGCTTGTAGGCGACCGCAACGAGCACAGAGGCGCGTTGGGCGAGTGGGGCATGGGAATTCGGATAGACAAGGGTTCCTCGAACATTACGGTGAGCTCCATCAAGGTCAAAAAAATGTGGGGTGATGCCTTCTATGTGTCGGGAGCGAAGAACGTCACGTTCTGTGCGGTGAACGCCGAGTACAACCGCCGGCAGGGATTATCCGTTATCGCTGTCGACGGGATGCTTGTGACGAACTCGATCTTCAAGGATACGAGGGGCACACGCCCCAGCGCCGGCATCGATCTCGAGCCCAACAACGCCAAGGACACGATCCGCAACGTGCGGATCGAGAATTCGAAATTCATCGGAAACGCCGGCCCCGGAATCCTTGTCGCCGGGAAGAAGGGTGACATCTCGAAGCTCGAGATCACGAACAACCTTTTCGAGGCGAGGCAGCCGATTGTCATCGAAAATGCCCCCCACGTCTCTGATTCCAGGATCTGCCGGAACCGTCAGATCACGGGGCCAGGACTGCAAGCCCCTGGAGGTTTCGAAGTAAAATCTGAAGGCATTCCGGTCGTGATTGTGCAGGATACATGCGGCGACCGCCGGATCGTTATAAGGCGCGGCAAGGGCAAGTAAGAGCTGTCAATCGCGCGCTCCCCGCCGATGGAACCCCTTCAGCATCAATGCATCGGCCAACCGAAAGCCCGCTCGCCAGGCACACATTAGAGCCGCCCCTTGCGCTGCTGGATCATCATGTAGGTATCGTAGGTGTGCTCGGTGAGCTGCATCCAAAGATAGCCTTCCCGCCGGATCGCCTTCATGGCCTCGTAGCCCCGCCTAAAATCGGCGTTTGTCGCCGCGATCTCATCGCAGACTTCATTCGTTGCCTTGAAGCAGGCGTCGAGAACCGCCTCTGAGAATGGGCGCAGAATTGCGCCCTCCTCCGCAAGGCGATAAAGGGCCGGCGGATTTTTTGCGTCGTATCGGGCGGCCATGACCAGATTCGCCGCTTGTGCCGCAGTTCGCACGACCGCCTGATAAACTTTAGGCAATGCGTTCCATTTCTCGAGATTGAAGAAGAAGTGGATCATCGCCTGCGCTTCCCACCACCCCGGGTAATAATAGTAGCGGGCGACACGATGCAGCCCGAGTTTCTCGTCGTCGTAGGGACCCACCCATTCGGCCGCGTCGATCGTGCCCTTTTCGAGAGACTGATAAACTTCACCAGCCGCAATCTGTTGGGGTACCGCGCCCAGTTTGGCGAGAACAGTTCCGCCGAAACCGCCGATACGGATCTTCAGTCCTTTCCAATCTTCGACGGAGTTGATCTCCTTCTTGTACCAGCCGCCCATCTGCGCGCCCGAGTTGCCGCCAGGAAGGCCGTATAGATTGTATTTTGCATAGAACTCATTCATGAGATTGATGCCGCCTTCTTCGTACATCCAGGTGTTCTGCAGGCGGAAGTTCAGCCCGAACGGCAACCCTGTTGCGAGCGCAAAGGTGGGGTCCTTACCCCAATAATAATACGATGGCGTCTGAGCCGCCTCGACGGTGCCATCGGAGACGGCATCGGCGGCCTGCAAGCCGCCTACAATTTCTCCTGGCGCGAAGACCTGAATTTGAAAACAATTGTCGGTCATCTCCGCCACGACTTTGGCGAAGTACTCGGCCGTGCCATGGATCGTTTCGAGCGTCTTGGGATAACTCGACGTCATGCGCCACTGGATGACAGGAGCCGATTGTGCAATGGCGGGGGCGGCAACAGCCGAGTAACCCGCTGACATGGCGCCACCCGTGGACGCAATGAACCTTCGGCGGCTGATCCTGGCCATGTTGCGGCTCCCTTCCTGCAATCGGCTGGCCACTATACTGATAGTGGGGCCGAACAGGGATAGAAACGCTCACCAGCGGACTGAACCGGCTGCTTTTACCAAGCCGCGCTCTTGCTGGATAAGTCCTAGAGACCTAAATCGGGTCTGTACGACCAGGGATTGAGGAGTGGGCCACGTGAACGAATTCGAAATCCGGCCAGAGCCCGATGATCCCAAGCTTTCCGTTGTCGTTGAAGGTATCGATCAGACCGGAGCCCGCATCGAAACCGCCGTCGTCACCGAGCGGCCGTTGACGCTCTTCCTCAATTCGCGCGAGATCGTCACCATGATGACGATCGGAGATCATCCCGATCTGCTCGCCGTCGGCTACCTCCTCAATCAGAACATGCTTTCGGCTAACGATGAAATAACGGGCATCGACTATGACGAGGAGACCGCGACCGTCGTCGTGCGCACCAAGCGGCAGACCGATTTCGAGGATAAGCTCAAAAAGAAGGTCCAAACGTCGGGCTGCGCCCAGGGCACGGTGTTCGGCGATCTCATGGAAGAATTCGATAAGGTGAGGCTGAGCAAATCGGCCCGCCTTAAGACGTCGTGGCTTTACGCTCTGTCGCGAAAAATAAATCTGCAACCCAGCCTGTATCTCAAAGCGGGCGCGATTCACGGCTGCGTCTTATGCAAAGGAGACAAGCCCCTCATCTATATGGAGGATGTCGGACGTCACAACGCCGTCGACAAAATCGCCGGATACATGTTCGTCCACGGCGTCAAGCCCGAAGATAAAATTTTCTACACCACTGGGCGGTTGACGTCCGAGATGGTGATCAAGACAGTCAAGATGCGAATCCCTATTCTCGTCTCGCGTTCAGGCTTCACGGCCTGGGGTGTCGATCTTGCTCGCCAGGCAGGTCTCACGCTCGTAGGGCGCGCACGCGGCAAGCGGTTCGTCGCGCTGGCCGGAGAGGGGCGCATCGAATTCGATGCCGATCTCACGAAAGTCGACGAGGAAGACAGGAAATTTGCGCGCAAAGGCAGCGCACAGGATGTGGGAGATTGAAATGTCGGACCTTCCAGCAATTGATGCAGGCAAATCCTGGTGGGCGGGGCTCGCGGACGTCCACAAAACCAACCCCGCGGAGCACATGGAACAGGATGCGCTCGGCGCTTACTGCTGGATTGCCGTGCCGGCCGCCAACGAAGCCGAAGCCATTGCCGGCATGAAGTCGGCAGCCGCCGGCGAGGGCCTCGTGGTGGAAGAGGTCGAGGATCTGCAGAAAGTCTCGAGCATGGCCGAGCTTCGCGATCTCGATGACGACCTCGCCGAGAATATGTCGAAGCGTGCTCCCAGCGAAACAGCCGTCTGGGGTACGCTTAATCTCTATACGGCTGAAGAGGAAGCTGCGTGACGCAAACGATCCGCCGCGACACTGTCGTCGGGCTTTTGCTCGCGGGCGGTCAGTCGCGGCGGATGGCTTCTGCCTTCGGCGCCGAGGCCAAAGGTGACAAAGGGCTTCTCGATCTCGCCGGCAAGCCCATGTTGGCGCACGTGATCGAGCGACTGAAGCCGCAAGTCAGCGCTCTTGTCATCAATGCCAATGGTGACCCCGGACGCTTCAAATTATTCGGCCTGCCTGTCGTTCCCGATACCATCGAAGGTTACGCGGGGCCGCTGGCAGGCATTCTCGCCGGATTGAAATGGTGCGGCACGAACGCCCCATCGGCGACGCATGTGGTGAGCGTCTCGACTGATGCCCCTTTCCTGCCTCTCGATCTCGTTGAGAAACTGGGCGGGGCCCTGGAGGCCGGCCCTGGCAAGATCGCGCTTGCGGCCTCGAACGGGGAACTCCACCCCGTAATCGGACTTTGGCCCGTCGGCCTCGCGGACGATCTCGAGCGTTCCCTCAACCACGGCATGAGAAAGGTCCTGCTCTGGACCGACCGGCATGGAACTCTGCCCATAGAGTTCCCATTTACTGAGGTAAATGGGCATAAGGTCGACCCCTTCTTCAATGCCAATACGCCTGAGGAGCTAGACGAAGCGCGCCGCTTGTTGCACATGTGAGCCCGAAACGGGACCCTGAGTGATGATTTCGAGAAAGTTCAAAACACCCATCATCGGCATTGCGGGCTGGAAAAAGTCCGGAAAGACCACGTTGACCGTGCGCCTCGTCGAGGAATTCACCCGCCGTGGTTTCAAGGTCGCGACTGTCAAACACGCCCACCACGAATTCCAGATCGACGCTGAGGAAACTGACAGCGCTCGTCATCGAAAGTCCGGCGCCAAGGAGGTCGCGATCGTAAGTGGCAAACGCTGGGCCGTCGTGCACGAACTGCATGAGGAACCCGAACCCGACTTCGAGGAAGTGATCTCATGGCTCTCGCCCAGTGATCTCATCATCGTCGAGGGATACAAGTCGGCACCCATTCCGAAGATTGAAGCCCGACGCAAGTGCCAGTTGGACAAGCGCCCGCTTGCTGCAGAGGATCCCCTCGTGATCGCGATTGCCGCCGATCATGCCTGCGACGAGAGCGGCTTACCCCTTTTCTCGCTCGATGCCATTGCAGACATTGCCGACTTCATAGAGCGTGCCGTGGGACCACTCGGCGAACGCGGCCATGCGAAAGAATTGAGGGAAGAACCGGATCAGCGACTCGCGTTGGATGAGACGGAATGAACGGCCGAACCGCCGGTCTTGTGGCGCTCTTTATGTGCTCGATGTTGACGCCCTTGCGCGCTGAGAATCCCAGGGCACCGGCCGGCCAGGATCCTGGCGGGGAAGCGACTGCCTTCATCACCACGGGCATCGATTACACACGCCCCGCCATCGCCAAGTGCCTTGCACGCGACGGGGAAGGCGAGCCGATCGGCTGGGATTTTGCCGATAATGATGCGAGGCCGTTTGCCGCCGATCCGGCCGATACCGCGCTTGCCGAAACGACTTGCCGGCAGCCTGGCGTGCGCCTCGTCGCCATTCGCGTCAACCCAAACGATCCCCTCACACTCGGCAAGGCCGTGGTCTTTATGACGAAGTCACCAGCGAAGACGGCGATCCTTACACTTGGGCCCTTGCCGCAGGCGGCCTGGGAACCGTTCCGCCAGGCCATGCTTCATTTCAAGGATGCAAAGGTGCTGGTGCCGCGATGCGCTCCGATGCCATCCAGCCCCGCCAACGCCGCCGACATTCTGCCTGAGGCGCTCGGACTTCCAAACGTCGCCGCCGCTCCATGTGGCAACTGAAAATTTAGGCCCACTTGAGGCGGCGCGCCGTCCCCACCACCCATGCCGTGAGAAGCGCGGCAATTATCGCCACAAAGATCGAATAGTCGGCGTTCGCGACGGCTGAAGTTTGCGCCGGCTCCACGCGAGTGCCGGCAAGTAGCGCGCGCGACGTATCAGCCCAAGTCAACTGAGGTTGGCCGAAGAGTGCAAGCGCGCTCAAGATCACCAACAGCCCAGAGTGAAGCTTCCCACCACACATGTGGATCAAACCCCAACAACGCCGGTACTGGCCGGGTTCGTAACCCTACATAAACAGCACCAAGGCTTTCTCGAACGTGTTCCAGACACCCCAAGCAAGAGGCACGCCAACAAGCATCCAGAACAGGAAGGCCTTGAAATCGAGCCCGCCCTTGCCGATGCCGAATGAGCCTGTTTGAACAGCGGTGGCCTTTTCATGGAGCTTTGCCAATTCGGCGGCCACCTCGGCTTCGCTCATGTGCCATTTCGAAGCAACCGGTCGCACCAATAGATTGGCGATAAACCCGACGACGAGCATGCCGGCCAGAATGAAAAAAATCGGCCCATAGATCTGATCGGGTGGTACGCCCGCCGCGACGCGCGTATCGTGAAGATAATTCACCACAACGGGGCCTAGGATGCCCGCTGTCGACCATGCGGTCAACAAACGTCCGTGGATGGCGCCCACGAACTGCGTCCCGAACATGTCTGCAAGATACGCTGGGATGGTGGCAAACCCGCCGCCGTACATGGAGGCGATGATGCAGAAGGCGCCAACCACAATGGCAAGGCTTTTCCAGTCAGCGGCGAACGACGCCAGGACATAGAGGATGATGCCGAGCGTAAAGAAGATGAAATAGGTGGCCTTGCGTCCGAAGTAATCGGACGAGGATGCCCATACGATGCGTCCAAAGATGTTGAAGAGCGAAATGAGGCCGACGAAACCGGCTCCGACCGCGGCAGCGACGGCAGCGATCTCGGCATTCTTTTTCATCTCGTCGTAGCCGAGCTCGGGCTGACCAGCGAGCGCCCCACCGAAAGTCTCTTGGAGCATCGGCGAGGCGGCGCCGATGATGCCGATGCCGGCCGAGACGTTCATGCACAGAATGACCCACAGCATCCAGAACTGCGGCGTCTTGTGAGCGTTATTGAGATGCACGTTATTTGACGTGATCATTGCATTGGCGTTCGAGGGTGGCGTCCAGCCTTCCGGCTTCCACCCCGTGGGCGGCAGCCGGTATCCGAAGGAACCAATCAGCATGAAAAAGGCGTAGATCGCGGCCATGGTGACGAATGTCTGCCAAACACCAGGTTCGGTCGCGGTCTTGAAGTGATTCATGAGAAGCGCGGCAAGGGGAGAGCCCATCATCGCCCCGCCGCCGAACCCCATGATGGCCATGCCGGTTGCCATACCGCGCCGGTCCGGAAACCACTTGATCAGAGTCGAGACCGGCGAGATGTAACCAAGACCGAGGCCGACGCCGCCTATCATGCCCGAACCGATCCACAGCATCCAGAGCTGGTGCCATATGACGCCGAGCGCCGAGATCAGCAGACCACCGCACCAGCACATCGTCGAGACAATGCCCGCCTTGCGCGGACCTGCGCGCTCAAGCCAGCCGCCCCATATTGCGGCTGAAACGCCAAGCACCACGAAGAAGAACGTGTACATCCACCCGAGATCGAACTGGCTCCAGTTGCAGTCGGTGGCCGTCAGCGCCCTGAGTGTCCCGGCCGCCTTTTCTCCAAAAGTCACGGCTCCCGCTGAGCATTCAGGCAGCGGTTTGTCGTCGTCTCCAAGGAGCGCCCCCTGCAGAGGCTTCCAGAACACCGAGAAGCCGTATGCCATTCCGATGCAGAGATGAATGCAAAGAGCGGCAGGCGGAACGAGCCAGCGATTGAAACCAGTCCTCGCTATGATCCGTTCACGGTCCAAAAGTCCAACTTCTGCCGCGACATCCGCTATCGTCATGAACGTTTCCCCCGATCCCATCGCCCGGTCTTGTCGCCAGGCCTTGTGCCGAAGCCCAACCTAGGACTTTAGAACTAGCCCGGGCCGGGAGCCGCGACAAGCGAGTGCTGCGGAAAAACCCTTCGAGATCGCCCATAGGCGGCCGCCCCTTGATAACGAGGGGGTGGGACCGCTAGGTTTCCATACCTTCAACTCTGACCGCCGCAAACCCCTGGGTTGAGGCCACAGAAGAGAAACGATGACCTCTAATTCCCCAGTGACCCCGTTGATCGACCCTTACGGCCGGCA
>CAZSNH010000111.1:0-1092 GCA_964607855.1 uncultured Hyphomicrobium sp.
CGCAAATCCTTATCGGTTCGAGCACAGGGGCCCATATCGCACTTCTGCTGCTTCGTGATTGCCTTAGGGGCCATAAGGAGAGAGCGCAGCGCATCAAGGGCCTGGTTCTGATAGCACCGGCATGGGATGTCACTGAGCTCATCTGGAGCGAGCTTCCGGAGGACGCCAAGGCGGAAATTCTCTCAAAAGGCATCTGGCATCGGTCGTCGGAGTATGATCCCAAGGGCTATCCGATCACGCGCAAATTGATCGAGGAAGGCCGCAACCATCTCATTTCCCGCGCGCCCTTCGATCCGGGCCGCCCGATCGACGTGCTGCAGGGCCTTCAGGATCAAGATGTGCCCGCCACTCACGCGCGCCGCTTGAAGGACGCGCTCCCGGGAAATTGGCTGCGCTTCACCGAGGTTCCCGACGGCGAACACCGATTGTCCCGGCCCGAGGATCTCGAGCGCCTTTTTAATCTCGTCGAGCGCCACTTATCCCCGTGACGGCTTGAAACTCTAGAGTGGGTCATTTGAAGCCACCGCAAGGAAGCCGCTCTTACCCTCCCGTGCCCATTGCAGATTACCTCAAGAGGCTCTTCGCGATCGCTCAGTCAGTGCATCGCTGGGCGGCGGCCATTGCTGCAATTGATGCCGGACGGTGCGAAAAAGTAGCCATTTATGCGGAAAAGGTGGCGGATACTCTGGGCCGGGCGGCCGACGCCATGAGCCGGCTTGAGCAGAACCCTGGAGATGTTCCGGCGAGCCGCCAAGCACTTAGGGAATTAGGCCGGATTACCGGGTACATCGAGACCATGGTTAGCGTGCTTAAACATCATCTTGACGGGCGAAAGCTTGCTGGTGTCAAAAGGCGGCTCGAACAGCTCGGAACACATGAATTGAACGATCAGGAAGCGCTCCGGAAATCCGGAACCACCTCCGGCCGCCTGTTCGCCGCCGAAGGATATTTTCGCGCTTTGGCCGATAGCCTGCGCGCGTGAGACGCCGAACATAGAGAGAGCCGATGCAGAAATTCACGACCCTCACCGGTATCGCCGCGCCGCTTCCCATGCGCAACGTCGATACCGACATGATCATACCGAAGCAGTTC
>CAZSNH010000111.1:1102-7896 GCA_964607855.1 uncultured Hyphomicrobium sp.
TTCCTGAAAACGATCCAGCGCACCGGGCTCGGGAAGTCGCTTTTTTTCGAGATGCGCTACGATCCGGCAACGGGGAAAGAAAATCCGGACTTCGTTCTCAATAAACCGGCATATCGCAAAGCCGAAATCCTCGTGACAGGAGAAAATTTCGGCTGCGGCTCGTCCCGCGAACACGCGCCCTGGGCGCTCCTCGACTTCGGCTTTCGCTGCATCATCGCGCCCGACTTTGCCGACATCTTCTATAATAATTGCTTCCAGAACGGCATATTGCCCATAAAGCTCGGCCAGAAGGACGTCGACAAGCTTATGGACGATGCGAGCCGCGGTTCGAACGCGACGATTACGGTTGATCTCGAGAAACAGGAAATTCGCGGCCCCGACGGCGGCGTCATCCGTTTCGAGATTGATGCCTTTCGTAAGCATTGCCTTCTCAACGGACTGGACAGCATAGGACTGACGCTGGAGAAGGAAAAAGCCATCAAGCTGTTCGAGGAGAAGGCAGCCGCGGCGCGGCCGTGGCTCTAATGGGCATGTGGGGTCGGCAGAGATCCCATCCGGTAGTGGCAGTCGTCGCAATTAGGCGCGCACAGTAAACGAGAGGCAAATAGGACCTTAAACTTTGCAGTCAAGGAGCCCGATAATGGCGAAAGCGATACATATGATGGTGCGCGTGATGGACGAAGCTCGCTCCATCGACTTCTATACCAAGTGCTTCGGGCTCAAGATTGCCGAGCGTGCGGACTTTGCGGATTTCTCATTGATCTATCTCAAGAACGCCGAGAACGACTTTGAAGTCGAGCTCACCGTCAACAAAGGGCGAACTGAACCCTACAATCTCGGGAATGGTTACGGCCATATCGCATTCGCAGTGGACAATCTCGAAGCCGAACATGCCCGAATCGCGGCTCTGGGCTATGCGCCGAAGGATATCAAGGTGATGAACTACAAGGATCAGCCATTCGGAAAATTCTTCTTCATCGACGACCCCGATGGCTACAAGATCGAAGTCTTACAAAAGATGGGCCGATTCAAATAGGTTTTTTCGCTCATCCGTGGGGGAATATATGCGGATTGACATTCTCGTCGGGGTGGCAGGTCTCCTGTTTCTCATCGGCCTAACGTGCGCTCAGGCACTCGCCGATGCGTCTCCGTTCTCGAACATGGGCGGTCTGTGGTCGGGCCAAGGCAGGCTCGGTTTCAAGGACGGAAAAATCGAAGCGGTGACTTGCCGCACAACTTATTTCGTCTCCAACGATCAGAACGAGCTGAAGCAGACCATCCGGTGCGCATCTGGCGGCGCAAAGATCGAAGTCAAGAGCGTTGTCACCCATGCCGCCGGCAAACTCGCCGGCACGTGGAACGAGACCGTCTACAATAAGGCGGGCAACATCTCTGGCGAGACGACGGCGCGCGGGTTTCGCGTCAAAGTGACGGGATCCGAAGTCAACGCAACCATGGACATTATTGGCCGTGATGCGAAGCAGATGGTCGAAATTCACTTTGCCGACAGCACGCTTCTCGGTTTGACCTTGATTCTTACCAAACAGAGTGCCGGATTGGCCGATGAAGTCGGCTCGATAACTCCAGCCGAACCCCATAATTAAACTGCCCTCTGGCGCCTCAGGCCAGCCGGCCTTCCTTCAGCGCGCTGGTGAGCGCCTTTGCGAAATCGCGTTTTTCATCATCGGTGAGGAATCGACCAAACTCGAATTCCTTGCCGTGCGAGGCGAGTTTGAGGTTGGTACGCCCGTCGACTTCCTCGGACAACCGCACGCGCACCCAGTAGGGATTGAAATCGTATCGCCGGGCATTGCCGGAAGGCTCGACGTGCGTGACGCTAAGGGTATTGGAGGTGAGCTCGACAAGCTCGTATGTCCGTCCGGACCTGTAGTTGAGTTTGAAAGCAACGTAGACGAGGAGCACGTCGAGACCGAAGAAGCCGAATACGGGCCAAGCACCCATCATCAGAAAGGCAATGCCCGTGATGAAGCTCACCGTGCCGAGGGCCGCCATCAAAATAAGAAAGCCCCGCGGGCTTAAAGACCGGTGGGGGTGAAGTATGGCGCGGAAGAGTGCTGGCGCTTGATTTTCAGGGGCGTCATCGGGCATCTGAGCAACCTAGCGTCTCCGAAGCGGGAATTGAAGCCCTATGACTGCGGCACCGAACCAGAAACCGAAAAGGCAGCGTGGCACAAACCTTAAGGGCTCATCGGTCCGGCGCCGCATTAATAATTATACGCCTTCGGAAGCCAAAAAGATCTTCCTACGTTTCGCTGCAGCCATGCCGGAGCCGAAGGGCGAACTCGAACATGTCAATCCTTACACGCTGCTCGTTGCAGTTGTGCTCTCTGCACAGGCAACGGATGCGGGCGTCAACAAGGCAACACGCGCCTTGTTCAAAGTCGCAGATACGCCTGAACGGATGGTGAAACTCGGCGAAGAGAAGCTGCGTAACTACATCAAGACCATCGGACTCTATAAGAACAAGGCGAAGAACATTATTCGCCTGTCAGAAAGGCTCATTGCTCAGCATGGAAGCGAGGTGCCGCGAGACCGTGTAGCGCTCGAGGCACTGCCCGGCGTTGGGCGCAAGACAGCGAACGTGGTCTTGAACGTCGCTTTTGGCGAGCCGACCATTGCGGTCGACACACACGTCTTGCGAGTCGCAAACCGCATCGGCCTCTCGCACGGGAAAACGCCGCTCGCCGTCGAAGAAGATCTCCTAAAGATCGTGCCGCCGGAGTTCGGCGTGCACGCCCACCACTGGCTCATTCTGCATGGGCGATACGTGTGTAAGGCGCGAAAGCCAGAATGTCCGCGCTGTCTTATCCGTGATCTTTGCCGGTTCAAGGACAAGACGGTCTGAACGGCAGTCTCGATCCGTACCGGACCTGCCAACTCTCAGCCGGCTTTGTTGCGTTCGCGCTTTGCCGCCTTGGCCAATCGCTTCTTCTCGTTGCTCGCCTTGCGTTGGCGGGCCTGAATCTTCTTGCGGCGCGAGTTCGACATCGTGGGCATCAGCATTTCCTCCATTTCGAAAGCTAGTTAGACAAGTCGCGCGAGAACTCAACGACGAAATTGCACCCCCCTTACGATCGGGACGCACGCTTCCTCAGCTTCTCAAACGCCATCCATGCGCATCGGGATTCCGGCATTCTTCATGTGCTGCTTTGCTTCTCTGATGGTGTAAGTTCCGAAGTGAAAAATCGAAGCTGCGAGCACGGCGCTCGCATGTCCATCCTTGATGCCATGGACCAAGTGATCAAGAGTGCCCACGCCTCCCGACGCAATCACCGGCACCGGAACGGCATCCGATATGGCCCGCGTCAACGCAATATCGAATCCGGCTTTTGTCCCATCGCGGTCCATGGAGGTGAGCAGGATTTCTCCTGCGCCGAGGGCAACGACCTCCTTGGCGTATTCCACGGCATCGATGCCGGTGGCATTGCGTCCGCCGTGGGTGAAGATCTCCCAGCGGTCGGGCTCACCCTCCTTTGATACGCGCTTGGCGTCGATCGCAACCACGATGCACTGGGCACCGAACTTTTCCGAGGCCTCGCGAACGAACTCGCGGCGGTTGACGGCGGCCGTATTGATCGAAACCTTGTCGGCGCCGGCTTCAAGGAGTTTGCGGATATCCTCGACAGTGCGTACGCCGCCGCCGACCGTGAGCGGCATGAAGCATCTTTCGGCGGTGCGCTCGACGATGTGGTAGATCGTGTCGCGGTTTTCGTGGCTTGCCGTGATGTCGAGGAAACAGAGCTCATCGGCTCCCGCCGCATCATAGGCGGCAGCCGCCTCCACCGGATCACCGGCATCGACAAGATCGACGAAGTTGACGCCTTTGACGACACGGCCGTCCTTGACGTCGAGACAGGGAATGATGCGCGCTTTAAGCATTGGGGCTCATTAGCTCAGCCCGGATGGCGGACGCAAACAAAATCCCCCTTTCCGGCATTCCGGAAAGGAGGATTGGAAGGATCCCGCCGCCCGGGCAGGCCCAATGAGCTTCAGGTGCTGATCGGAGTTGCGAAATAACGGAAGGCTTCGCCGTTTCTCGCGAGATGGCCGAGGCCAGGCCACGGGAAATGGAAGGCGATGAAAGGAATGCGATCTTTGGAGAGCATATCCCATGTCTTGAGCCGGGTCTGAACGGCCAGCTTCGAGTCGGTGTCGTAGGCAAACTCAATTCTGGGCGTCTCGACCATGAGCACGCTGTGGTGGGCGATGTCGGCGGTTACGGCGAGCGGCTTGTTTTCAGACGTCACCATGAAAATCGTGTGGCCGACCGTGTGGCCCGGTGCGTCGATTGCCTGAATGCCCGTGATGATCTCCTGACCGCCCTTGATGAAGGTGATCTTGTCTTTGTGCGGCATCAGATTGTCGCGCGCGAACTGAACAAAGGCCTTGAGGTCGCCGCCGAGCTTTGCCTCGTCCGTCCAGAACTTGAAGTCTTCCTCGTTGACGTAGACCTGCGCATTCGGGAACACGGATTTGCCGGCCCCATCGACAAGACCGCCTGCGTGGTCGGGGTGACAATGGCTGAGAATAACGGCATCAACGGCTGCAGGGTCGATGCCGGCGGCCTTGAGGTTGGCTGGCAGGCGGCCCGTGGTGTCGCCGAACATTTTGCTTGCGCCCATGCCGGTGTCGATGATGGCGAGCTTGTCGCCCGTATTCACGACCGTGATGTTCTGCTGCAGCACCATGCTGTCGGCAGGAAGGAATGCGTTCTCGAGCGATTTCGTCATGTCCTCCATCGACATTTCCTTCATGACCTTGCGCCCGTCACCTAGACCGAGCGGGCCATCGGAAATGATCGAGATTTGAAAAGTGCCGTGGCTGAAGTGATAGAACGCAGGGGGCTTGGCTTGAACAAACGGCGCCCTGGCGTGAGCAGAGTTCGCGCCGAGCACGCGGCTTGCGGCAACGCCCGTAAGCGCAGCCCCCCCCATAAGGAGTGCCTGCCGCCGTGAAAGGTCGAAGGTCGACATGTCGTGTTCTCCATTTCGTCGGTTGTTCGTCATCGATGAAACAAGATCTCCATCCGCGGCTTTCGCCATATGGCGCGCGACGCTCATTCGCAAAAACGATTGTCGTGAGCGGAGCGCGGCCAGTGAACGCATGGCTCTCATGCTCATCTTGCCGCCTTGGAGCGCGCGGGATCAAGGCGCAATCAGCGCGCAATTGAAGCGTCACTACCCGTTCACGATCAGCGGCCATTCGCGCTTGTAGTACTCGGATAATACAAATCGCGATGGCGAGTGCATTCTGAGGCTAAAATTCGCGGCCAATCAGAGGTCGATGTCTCAAGTGTGAGCCACATGACTCTCAGCGATGCCAGTTTCAAGCGCGGCGCAAAGCCTGTGCCACCAGCATGGCGCTCCCATGTGACGATCTCCTCAGGCTTTGGCTCGCGCAATTGTGATCAACGGGCGTTGGCCAGAAGCGCGAGCGCCTCCTTGGCATTGATGCGCCCATCGTAGAGCGCGCGCCCCGTGATCGCTCCCTCGAGCATGCGATACTCAGGCCGGAGCAGGGCCTTTAGATCCTCGATCGATGCGAGACCGCCTGACGCGATGACGGGAATTCGGGTCGTGCGGGCTAGATCCGCCGTTGCGGGAAGGTTCAAGCCCTTGAGCACACCATCGCGCTCGATATCCGTGTAGATGATGGCGGAAACGCCCGCATCTTCGAATCGCCGGGCGAGTTCGATGGCCGAGAGCTCGCTCGTTTCCGCCCAGCCTTCGACAGCAACCTTGCCGCCTTTCGCGTCGATGCCAACGGCGATGCGTTCCGGGAACGCCCGGCAGGCCGCCTTGACGAGCGCCGGATCGCGCACCGCAACCGTCCCCAAAATGACGCGCCGGATTCCTTTTGCAAGCCACATCTCGATCGTTGCGAGATCGCGGATGCCGCCGCCGAGTTGCGCCGGCATGCGGATCGCCTTCAAAATGCTTTCCACTGCCGATGCGTTCACGGGCTTGCCAGCGAAGGCGCCGTTCAAGTCGACGATGTGCAAATACCTGAACCCTTGTTCTTCGAAGATCGCAGCCTGGCCGGCCGGGTCGTCGTTGAATACGGTCGCCTGGTCCATCTCGCCAAGCTTGAGGCGCACGCACTTGCCATCCTTAAGGTCGATCGCGGGAAAAAGAATCAAGGGAAGTCCTGCCTTTGGCGGCCAAATTCGGCCACGAGATTGCTCAACTTGGCTGGCATGAATAGGTTCATGGGCCCGCCGTCAAGAGTACCCCCGTCATGGTCAAGGCGTTTCTTGCTGAACCACCCCCTGCCATTGCCCGCTGTCCGCTGACCGAGGAGGACGCGATCAACATCTGGATCGCGCGCTGGCTTAAGGTGCGCCGCTGCGATCTCATTCGCCGATATGGGTGCGATCCGCGTCGCCTCTACGAGATTTGGGGAGAGGAACGGTTCCCGGGAAGTCGTGCGAAAGCCATGGCCGCATTCCGCGAGCGTTATCCCGCGCTTCTCGACCGGATCGATCCGGGACCACATCGGCGACTGCCGAGGCGTAGCCTCCATCCGGACCAGCTCGTTCTGTTCTGACGCCCCGTTGCAGGTCAGAGTCGGAGATGCAACGCGCTAACCCATTGAAAGCGCGCAGGATTAATTTTCGTCGCGGGCAATAAGAACAAACTGCGAACTTTTGCTGGACTCGGGCCGCGATTCGGGGCATGTTCTCTCTATGTTCACGGTCATACCAACACCCCCGCGTACCCAGTAGAGTGCTGCGTCAGATGCCCCCTCGCCCCCCGCCCAAGGAGAGCCCCATG
>CAZSNH010000112.1:0-4406 GCA_964607855.1 uncultured Hyphomicrobium sp.
CAGGCTCGCCGACGAGTTGGACCAATCCTGAAGCTCCGTAGATGCCCTTGCGCGCAAGCCCGTCGAAAGAGATCGACGTATCGATCCGAAGTCGGCGGACCATGCGCTGTGAGCTGATGAGAAGCATCACGGCTTTCAAAGGTTCCCGCGTCAGGAACTGCCGCATACTCAAGGCGTTGGAAGAACTATCTCTGACGCAAAGACGTTTACCGATCGGCCAGGACCCCAAGCACGCCGCGCCGTGCAGTTGGGCCTCGAAGTAACGTCTCTTCGGCTCAAACGTCTGCGAAATTTGGGTTATGAGGCGCAGACCCCACGTGCTCTGGGTCTAGGCAAGACTGAGTTTTGCATCAGCACACGGCCTGCGCCTTGGGGAAACATCGTCTCGCAATTCGCAAATTGGGGCAAGTGCAAAGCCGTGCAGTGCATCAAATGATGGCCCAGGCCCTATTCGATGAGGATTATTTCCCGGTTCTGATGCCAGCGGGCCACTCCTCCCGATAAATATGCCGTTGCGACCTGCCGAGCCCCCTTGCCCAGAATCTGCCCTCAAGCAGATTATTCTCCCGTGATTTGATAGATCGCTGATCTTTGAGTCTGATGCTCACGAGCAGGACTGCTCGAGAAGATCTTGAGAGGACTCTGACCCATGATTTCGACCCCCTCATGGCACCGGTTCGTTTGGGCCGTCATCACACTAACCGTTGGCCTACTGACTGGGGCCCAGCGCGCCTCGGCGCAAGACCTTTTTGATTTTCTTTGGAGCGGTGGATCGCGCGAAATCGTTGCGTTCTCCCCGCAGTTCAGCCCGCGCCAGATCATCGTTTCGTTCGGAGACCGCAAATTGTACTGGATCCATAAGAAGGGCGAGGCGATCAGCTATCCGATAGCCATTCCGCGCGAGCAGAGCCGCTGGGCAGGCGTAACGTCCGTTTCTTCGAAACAAGTCAACCCAGCTTGGACACCGACGCCGGAAATGCGACGCGAGAATCCTCGTCTGCCGAGTTGGGTTCCCGGCGGACATCCCATGAACCCACTCGGCGTACGCGCGCTTTACCTCGGAGCCAGCACTTACCGCATCCATGGAACTGATGCGCCCTGGACCATTGGCACCGCAGTCTCCAAAGGTTGCATCCGCATGTACAATGAGGATGTGCTCGATCTCTATCCGCGCGTCCCCGTCGGTACCAAAGTAACCGTGACCTGGAAGAACTACACGTCCGGCTGAAACGTGCGGAGCGATGTTCCGCCTTATTTCACGTCGCCCATGATTCGCCTCAGTCCTGGCACGAGAGCAGCAAGGATGGCCGCTGCGATGATCACCATTAGCGCTTGTTGCAGGAAGAACTGACTGAGCGCCTGAGGATCTCCAGCCGAGAATTGACTCCCGAGCACACCAGCAAGCTTGTTGCCGAGCGCGGCTGCCAAGAACCATGCACCGAGAACCAGCGCCACGAAGCGGACCGGGGCCAGCTTGGTCATGAGCGAAAGCCCCACTGGACTGACGCAGAGCTCGCCCAAGGTTTGCAGGAAGAAAAGCCCGACGAGCCAAAGCGGGCTCACCTTGCCTTCGATTGTGAGCAGGACGGCCGGCACCATCAGCAGGAACGATAAGGCAAGTGCGACAAGACCGAGAACGAATTTCACCGGACTCGACGGCTGATGGGCACCGAGTTTCACCCAGCCCCAGGCGAAGAGCGGCGACAAAAGAATGACGAACAGCGGATTGAGCGATTGAAACCACGATGAGGGGAAATTCACGCCGGCGAATTCGAGGCGCGTCAGCTGATCGGCGAAGAGCGCAATCGTAAGCCCGGCCTGCTCGAAGATGGCCCAGAAGATCATGGCGCCGATGAAGAAGATGGCAACCGCTGCCAGCCGCCGGCGTTCCTTGTCGGCGGCGCCCTGAAACCAAATGGCCAAGGCCACCGGTACGGCGAGGAAGAGCCAGCGCAGGGCCTCGAAACCTTCGTGATCTGAGATGAGAATGATCCCCATGAGCGCCAGCGCGCCAAGGCAGACGAAAACAGCACGGCGTACCAGTCCAGGCTCTAAGACGGGAGGTTCGCCTAACCCCAAGAGCACATTCCGCCGAAGCGCAAAAATAAGAAGCGCGATCGTCATGCCAGCCCCCGCGGCGCCGAAGCCCCAGTGCCAGCTCATGGTGGGATCAAACCCGTTGGCGGCAAGCACAGACTTGAACGACTCGCTCTGAGCTAAAAACCCGGTGACAAGGGGCGCAATGAATGCTCCGATATTGATGCCCATGTAGAAAATCGAGAACCCGCTGTCGCGCCGTTCGTCGCCTTTCGCGTAAAGCGCACCTACCATTGCCGAGATACTTGGCTTGAAAAGACCGGTCCCCAAGGCAATGAGAACGAGGCCCGGAATGAAAGTTGCTGGCGACGGGATAGCAAGTGTGTAGTGCCCGAGCGCGATGACTGTGCCGCCAACGATCACGCTGCGCCGGGGGCCGAAGAAGGCATCGGCGAGGAAGCCCCCTGGAATCGAGAGCATATAAACGGCAAACGTATAATTGCCGTAGATGCGCGCCGCATCTGCCGTCGCCAGGCCCAAACCGCCAGCCGCGACGGGGGCCACCATGAAGAGCGTCAGAAGTGCCCGCATTCCGTAATAGGAAAAGCGCTCCCAGAGCTCGGCAAAAAAGAGAGTTGAAAGACCGGCGGGATGGCCGGCGAGAAGACCGCGCCCGGAGGAGCGAGAAGGCACGTCGGAGGCAATCGCGCGGTTTTGCATGCCCCTATTTGAGCGATGTGACCCGAGCGTGACAAGAGTGCGGGCGCGGTAATGCGAAGAGGACGCGGCACGCTGCAGGAACAACCGATGAAAATGCGGGTGGTGCAGGAGCCGGGGTGCCGCACTTCCATAACTTCAACGCTTTAGTGCCAGCAGGGACCTCAAAGACGACCACTTAGTGCCGGGGCATTCGGTGGACAATGGTCCCCGCCAGTCTAGGCGCGTGTGCGGCGCTCACGTCGAAGGAGATTCCCGTTCGCATGCCCGCACATTGACTGATTTGCGGAACCATGGGAATCCTTTGTCAGTGACGGAACACTAGCGGTGGTCAAGACATCGACTATTATTAACGTCAGCGATCGTCTGTACGGGCCAGAGCAATAGCAGGGGCGGGCCAATGGGATCTGTTGGCGTCACTTGGACAGGGTCATGTCCACCTTTGGTACAATACGACCTGCTCTCCTACTTGGCCCGGCTCGCGGAAAAGAATGACGAATTCCTGCGGCTGGACCCGCCTCACGATAGCCTCGACTGGGCGTGGTCAGCAGAATTTATGACCGCCCAGAGGAAGGAAAGGCTGCGCACTCGTCCTAATGTCGAATTTATCGATCGCAGGATTTCAGAGCCGATCATGGTGAGCTCAACCATTTGCCCGAGCGCGACAGAATTCAATGAGGGCGCAGAGCAACTAGGTCTAGCTGTTCGTGGCGCGGTTGGTCGTGAGGTCGCGGACTCGCCGTTCGTCATCAATGTCACCACCTCGCCTCCCCGACGCGAGGTTTTGATCGAGAGCGCGTTTGTCTCTGGCATAAACTTCCGGCTTTATGGCCACTCTCTCTTTCCGGGTGAAGACCGATTGAGCTTTGTCTTTCTGCGGTGTCCGGAAGCAGCGTTTATCAATAATCGCATCGTGGCAGTATTTCACAAAACGGAATATCCTGGTTTAATCAACTTCGACCGACTGCGTGAGGCCAATTGGTACGTCACGGCCCCGGAACTTCACCTTCGATATTACCTCGAGACCTGGACCGATTTCCTCTTCTCATGGGTGAAGTTTTTCTTTATTCCGGATTTCATGTGGTGGAGGTACGAGCAGCTATCGGGCTACGATCAATATCGTGTCGAGTTTGAGAACCTGCAGGCTAGATGGGGCGCGCGGGTCGCGACGACCGCAGGTTTTGATCTGCTACTGGAGGATTTCATAGCCGAGGCAGGACAATGGGGTAAGGCACCAGAACTGACACGGTCCGCCCAGCCCCGAAGAAAGGATCCGAAGGCTTAGCATGGTGCGGAATTTGGAATGCTATTACACCAAGGCGCGCGATCCTCTGTGTAGATCAGCTACTCTCGGAGTCAAGGTGACTCCCTTAGCAGCTGCAATCGTGCGTCGATTTCATGCCACTCGCCGATTTGTTTTGTGTTCGCGAGCACGAGCCTCAGTCTCTCGAGCCCCTTGATGACTTCTGGATGCCCGGGGCCTAGACTTTTTTCGCGGATCGCGATCATGCGGCGTAGCAAGGCCTCGGCCTCGGCATCCTGGTTGGTTCTCAAGAGCATTTACGAAAGAGTGTCGAGGAGATCACCAATGGCGGGGTGCTCAGGACCGAGGCTCTTGTCGAGGATGGCGATTGCGCGATAATATAAGACTT
>CAZSNH010000112.1:4416-4965 GCA_964607855.1 uncultured Hyphomicrobium sp.
TAAGACTTTGGCCTCGGTAGCCCTGTAAGACGCGCTGAGGAGGTTCGCGAGAACGTTGAGGGCCAGGACGACATCGGGATGCTCGGGGCCGCGGCTCTTCTCCGAAATCGCAAGCGCCCGGCGAGCCAAGGCCTCGGCATCGGCCTGCCTGCCCAATTGACCGAGCGATTCCGCCTGCAGGGCGAGAGGCAGGGCAACATCAGGATGCTCGGAACCCCGCTCCTTTTCCAGAATGGGTATCGCGCGGCGCAACAAGGGCTCGGCCTCGGCATGCCGGCCGGCTCGCTGGAGCATTGCCGAAATACTGCTTAGGAGAATGGCGATTTCTAGGTGTTCGGGGCCGAGGCTTTTCTCGACGATGGCGAGCGCGCGGTAATAAAAAGGCTCGGCCTCGCTGAGGCGGGACGACTTGACCAGGAGACGTGCGAGTGCTTGGAGTGCCCAGGCCACGTCGGGATGCTCGGGTCCGCGGCTCTTCTCCAAGATGGTGAGCCCGCTTCGCAACAAGGGCTCGGCATTGTTCTCGACCGTCGCCGTCCACCTCGACCG
>CAZSNH010000112.1:4975-7876 GCA_964607855.1 uncultured Hyphomicrobium sp.
ACGTAAAGGCTCGCGAGAATGACGATGCCCTTGGCATATTCAGGATGAGAGTCGCCGTGGCGAACCTTCATGGCCGCTACGTAGTCTTCGACAAGCGGAATTGCCTCACGATGCTTGCCGGTATTCACGAACTCTCTTATGCGAGCGGTCAACTCACCACTCCTTTCATCGTTGGCGGGCTCGCGGACCGTCGCCTGCCCCAATCGGGCAAGTGCCTCCTTCGCCGCCTGATTACTCGGATCCACCTCCGTCGCCTTCGCGTAGTCGGCCTTGGCGCGATTCGTTTCGCCGCGTTTCTCGAGGAGCTTTGCCCGCTGCAGAAGTGTCGGCAGATCGCCGGGGCTGGCTGCCAGAATGCGATCGCAGGCCTCCAGCTGCTTCACCGCGTCAACGCCCAGAGTGCAGGTGATTCTGTCCAGCCGCTCGTCAGCCCTCACCGCCGGCACAGCAACGTGCCAAGCGGCGACGAACAGGCCTGTCAATAGACCATGGGTCGCGCGAAGTGTAGGTCGCGCCTTAGGTGCGTTATGGACAGAACGCGACCTCTCGTTCAATCGCAGTCCTCCTCGAATTCATCGCATGGCTCTGGCTTAGGCTCTGGAACGGAATTGCACCACGTGTCCTTCTGCTCTGTCGCAATAGACCGCTTCACAATCGATGCCGTTTCGCACAGATGGTACGCTTGCGCTTTATAGCCTCTCGCCATGCCACTTTCGAGACTTTCGGGTGCCGTTCCGGCTGCAGCAAAAGCCCTTGCCTGACAAACTAGGCTGTCATACTCCTCAATCGCGTAGACTGACTTATTAGCCGACTCACAATCAGACCGACCTTTCTCGATCTCCCCACTCGCGATCAAGGCCAAGCCGCGATTTATAAGCGCCCAATACGCCTTGGAATCCTTCTCGAACACCGTGGTGCAAGCGGTAATCCTTGTCGCGGAATCGGCGGCGTGCCTGCATTCCGCAAAAGGAGAGCCGGTGGCGACCGCCTCCGCCTTCCTGAGCCGAGGCAGAGCGCCGACGCACCAGGCTTGCTCCGACTCACCCTCTTTGATGCGGATAGCCTGTTCGCAGTCCTCGATGGCCCGAGCAAGATATTGCTTCTCCTCAAAAACCTGCGCCCGAAAAGTACGTGCCCTCACTTCGAGGGCCCGATCATCACTGAACACGTTTTTGTCATCAACGTCATTCCGGATCACCCATGATGCCCAGTTTATTACGCCTTGGACATCGCCTTTCGCACGACAAATCTCGATTCCATGCATAGCGGCCCTTGCTCGCAGCGCACCTGCAGCGGAATGCTTGGTAACCTGAAAGTAGTCCTCGAGTGCATCCTCGGTCTTGCCCATCTTCTCCAACGCACGAGCCCTGTTAAACAAGGCGGGGAAGTCCTCGGCGTCGATCGCGATCAGAGCCGAGCACGCCGCGACCGAGGCCTCACCCTCTTCCCTCTCGCAATCCGGGCGTACGAGCATGGCCTGTTCGGCCAGCATCTTCTTGATCGACTTTACTTTCGACTCGCAATCGCTCCTAAATCGATCGACTGCGATCGCCCTTTCGCACTCCTCGATCACATTCTCGTAGTCCTTGTGCTCTTCGAAGATGGCAACCCGCCTCAAATAGGCTTCAATATAATCTGGCTTTACCTCGATCGCCTTGCTGTAGTCTGCGAGTGCCGCCGCCTTGTCCTTTTTCATGACCCAATAAAGATTGGCCCTGTTGAAGTAGGCGAGCGCATAGGTCGGATCGACCTCCACGGCCTTGGTGTAGTCGGCAAGCGCGGCATCGAAGTCCTTCTTGTGGGAAAAGTGCAGGTTCCCGCGATTATTGTAGGGCACAACGTGGTTGGGCGCGATTTCAATGGCCATTGTATAGTCGGCGATCGCCTTGTCGGGCTCAGTGTCAGCAAGGGCGTATGCTCTCCTGAAATAGGCATCGGCATTCTTTGGATCATTGGCGATGATTGCCGTGCAGTGTGGAACTGAATCATCGGCATCGCCATCGCACTGGTTTACAAATGACGCTATGACTCTGTCGCACTCCCTGTCGTTCGCATCGATTGCCAGTGCTTTTTTGCAGTCGGAGAAGGCCTCTGCGAGTTTGCCGATTCTGTTGTACAGCGCTCCGCGTTGAGAGTAGGCGTCGACGCTATCGGGTTTGATCTCGATGGCCGTTGTCCAGTCGGCCAGCGCCTGCTGCGGGTCGTCCTTGGCCTCGTAGGCTTGGGCGCGGACAATGTGGGCGACCCAGTCCTTAGGGTCCAATTCGATGGCCCTCGTGGCGTCGTCGATGCCCTGATCGAAATTGTTGTTGCGGATGTGGGCCGCGGCGCGTTTCCGATGGGCCCAGCCCGCCTTCGAATCCGCCTTGATGACCTCACCGCAAGCTGCAATGGACACCTCGCCGTCGAAGGCCTTACACTCCTCTACATCGTCTGCACGAGCTGGGGACGCGAGGAGAGGCTCGAAGGCCATCTCGAAATGAGGCAGATCAGAGACGGTTACGCTCCGATCCCCATGCTCGACCATCAGGCACCGACCACTCACGAAAAACACAGGGATTGCTTTGACGCCAAACTCGCTCCCCGCAACATCGCTGACCTTCTGGATACTCTGGCGAAGCCTTTCGTCGGCAAGACAGCGATCAATCTGCTCCGTGGTCATACCAGCAGCAGCCGCGATCTCACGCAACCTCGTCTCCTCGCGTTTCCACTCTTGCCAATGGGCAAAGGTCTCGTGGAGGGTGCTTTCGAGGCCGGAAGCAATTTTTGGATCGGCACAACGCATCAGCATTATGGCCTTCACCACCTCATCATCACTGGATATTGCGCGCATGACGAGACGGACCTTACCCGTATCGATGTAGTCACGTTTCAGAGCCGGCAGAACTGTGGCATGGAACC
>CAZSNH010000113.1:0-7850 GCA_964607855.1 uncultured Hyphomicrobium sp.
GAACTTCTTCGCCGCTGCAGGCTACGATCGCGTATGATGGGAATCTGCTCTAGGAAAGTCGAGAGCTTGCTTCGCTATGCCTTCTTGAGGCGATCTGGCTCTTGCAACTTGCTCAGTGCCTGCACGATGGTGCCAAGATCCTGTTGGAACCGATCACGCTGATTGGCAGGAAGGGCTGAAAGGACCTTTTCGTCGACGCGACGGACAACCGGATCTGCAGCCTTGAGCGTGCGCCAGCCCTCATCGGTGAGCTTTACCGCGTAGGCGCGAGCATCCTCACGCGTTCTACGGCGCTGCAAAAGACCTTTTTTCAGCATACGGCGCACGATGTCGGCCAGCGTCGACCGGTCGATGCCGGTGTGATCGACGAGATCCGTCTGACTCAAGCCCTCGTCATGAGAAACGGTGACAAGCACGGCATACTGCCGTGGCGTGAGGTCACCGCCGCCCATCTCGCTTTGAAAGATTTCCCCAGCGCATTGGCCAGCCCGATGCAAGAGATGGATTGGCGAGCGGTCAAGCCGCCCGATGACGAATTCTTTGTTGAGGAGTTCGCGCGCCATAATAGCCTTTTCTTGATTTTCTTTTTTTCAGGAGCCCAACCGATATTGACGGCGTGGCGTGACTATCTGTGCCAGAGGATAATAGGTTACACTCCATTTTGGAGAAAATACAAGATTTGCCCGCCCGTCCACGAAAAAAATTCAGACTTCGGCAAATATCCTCCAAGCCTTCAAAGCAGCCCAGCAAGACAAGAGAAGCCAGCGCCGATGCTCCGTAAGGATAATATTTGCATACGGCGTTTGATGATTACGACGGCTTATTGCTCGAGTCGTGCCGCTTGATGAGCCCGATCTGAGCCACTGCGAACGCCATCGTCAGCGGTAAGAACCCGAAAACCTTGAAATTCACCCATGCCTGTTCGCTGAAGTTTCTCCAAATGACTTCGTTGAGAGCAGCGAGAACGAGGAAGAACAGTGCCCAGCGCACGGTGAGTTTTTTCCAACCGACTTCGGTAAGACTGAAGGCCTCGCCGAACAAAAACTTTATGAAGAGCTTATCCCAGAAAAGTCCGCCAGCCAGTATGGCAGCGAAGAAAACGTAAAGTACGGTGGGCTTCATCTTGATGAAGCTCGGATCCTGCAACCACACCGTCAAGCCGCCGAATACGGTCACAAGCACCGCCGTCACGATTGGCATCGTCGCGATACGATCAAGGAAAACTCGCGATGCCACGAGCGAAAGTAATGTTGATATGATGAGAACAACGGTAGCGGTGATGATCTCGGTTTTCAAATAGGCGATCAAGAATGCGATGAGCGGGCCCACCTCGATCGCAAGCTTCACCAGTTGGCGCTTGTCGAGTCCGGGTTCACGCGGCGTTACGTTCTCACTGTCACTCATGCTCTGCTCGGGGCTACCATTATGCGCGCAAATTTTTCGGCCATGACCCGGCAAGCGCACCACTGCCTCAAACTCGAGATGGCGGCTGCGGTTCGCTTGGGTTGATGTGATGCTTCTGCATCCAGCGTGTCAAGAGCCAAGCGAAAACGCCAGACATCGGCATGACGACGCCGACTTTGAACAGGATCCAGATATTAACGCCAGAGAGCTCTTGGCCCAGAATTCTGTAGACGTGATCGTCCTTGAATGTCAGGCGCACGACTTCATTCAGCATCGCTGTCAACACGAAGAACCAGGCAAAACTTCGCGTGAAGGCATTCCAGCCCTCGTCGGTGTAATGGAATGTTTTTCCGAAGACATACTTAAAGAAATTTCGCCGCATCAAGAGACCCGCAAACAGGAACAAGGCGAACAACGCATTAAAGATCGTCACCTTGATCTGAACCCACATCGGATTACCGGTGATGATTGTGAGGGCGCCGAACACGACGGTGACGGTCGAAGCAATAATTGGGAACACGGGCGGCCGGCGGAACATATAGAACATGGCGCCGATCGCGAGACCCGTCGTGAGCAACAGAGCCCACGTGCCCTTGTTGATATCTTCAGTCGCCGCATTGACGATGAACATCGTAACGAGTGGACCGAACTCGCTCAGAATGTTGACCGTTTGCTCGGCGTTGAACGGATAGAACCGTCTGCGCCCGCTCATAATCGTATGCCCGGCCTTTCCCTCTCAATACCGCGGCGTGGTGCCGGGCATCCGCTTAAAACCTTCCTAACCCAGTGCAATCGCATCGGCAAACTCGCGCGCCGCGAACGGTCTCAGATCATCGATTCCTTCCCCCACCCCGATGTAATGCACGGGCAGTCCATACTTGGCGGCGATCGCCACCAAAATGCCCCCGCGGGCTGTGCCATCGAGTTTGGTCATTACAAGCCCGGTTACACCAGCTCGGTGACGAAAAACGTCCACTTGCGATAACGCATTCTGCCCGGTGGTTGCATCGAGGACGAGCAGCACGTCGTGGGGCGCCGATGGATCGATTTTCTTCAACACGCGAACCATCTTTTCCAGTTCGTCCATTAGAGCTTGCCTATTTTGCAGACGCCCAGCGGTATCCAGCAGCAGCACATCGGCGCCTTGCGACTGCGCTTCTTTCAGGGCATCGAATGCGAGTCCCGAGGAATCCGCGCCGACATCGCGCGCGACGACCGGCGTGCCGGTCCTCTCACCCCAAATCCTCAACTGATCGATCGCGGCTGCGCGGAACGTGTCGCCAGCCGCCATCATCACCTTCTTGCCCTCCCGCACGAATTGAGCAGCGATCTTGCCGATCGTCGTCGTCTTGCCGGACCCATTGACGCCTACGACCAGGATGACATGCGGCTTTCGTGACACGTCTATGACCAGCGGGCGCGCCACAGGCTCCAAAATGCGTTCGACCTCAGCCCCCAGGATGCGGCGCACCTCGTCCGCTTCGAGTCCCTTATCGACCCGCAGCTTGGAAATAGCAGCCGTGATCCGCGAGGCGGTCTCGACGCCGAGATCCGATTGAATGAGGAGATCCTCAAGGGCTTCGATCGTCCCGGCATCGAGGCGGCTTTTCGTAAAGAGACCGGTTATTCCTTCTGAAAGCTTGGACGAGGTCTTCGAAAGACCGGCCTTGAGACGGCCGAACCAGCTCGTTGTTTTGGCAGAGCCTCCTTGATCGGCAGACGCGCCCATACTCTTGGCATTCGCCGTTTCTGAAGCGTCCTCCTGTACACCGGCTGACGTATCTTCGGGCGGAGGTTCGTCCTTGCTGCCGAAAAGACGGCCCAAAAGATTGCGTGGCCTCGACGATCCTTGGGTCAAGCGACAACCTCACCCGTAAGCCGATGCCCCACTCGTCCGGAAACACGCGCGCGCACCATCTGACCCGCGACTTGTTCGCCCGAAATTTGGATCTCGGCGAAGTGCGGTGTGCGACCGATCCCAGCTTCTTCGATTAAGACATCGGCCAACTTACCGCGCTGTCCCTCGAGAAAAGTATTCAATGCTATCTCGCCTTTGGCCCTTAGACGGCGCGCACGCTCCTTGATATCGCGCTTTGCCACCTGTGGCATCCGGGCGGCCGGCGTTCCCTTGCGCGGAGAGAATGGAAAGACATGCAAGTAGGTAAGACCGCAAGCATCCACGAGATCGAGCGAGTTTTGAAACATCTCCTCTGTCTCGGTCGGGAAACCGGCGATGATATCGGCGCCAAATACGATATCCGGACGCAATCGGCGGGCGAGGGCACAGAACTCAATCGACTGGGCTCTCAAATGCCGGCGCTTCATGCGCTTTAGGATAAGATCGTCGCCGGTCTGCAGCGACAAATGAAGATGGGGCATCAGCCGGTGCTCGTTGGCTATGGCGTCCAAGAGTTGCGTGTCGGCCTCAATGCTGTCGATGGACGACAAGCGCAGTCGCTGCAAGTCCGGAACATGCTTCAATATCGAGCGCACGAGCTTGCCCAAGGTCATCTCGCCCGGCAGGCCGGCACCATATGAGGTGATGTCGACGCCGGTGAGAACGATTTCCTTGTAGCCCTTGTCCACAAGTGCGCGCACCTGCGCCACAACCTCGCCCGCCGGAACAGAGCGCGACGGTCCCCGCCCGAACGGAATGATGCAGAACGTACAGCGGTGATCGCAACCGTTCTGTACCTGAACATAAGCTCTGGTCCGCGATCCGAACGCCTCCACCATATGAGAGGCCGTTTCGCGGACACTCATGATGTCGTTGACCTGAACTCTCTCGCTCGTAGCGACGCTAAGAGCTAGAAACGTCTCGGCCCTCAATTTCTCGGCGTTGCCGATCACATGATCAACTTCGCTCATCTCGGCGAAGCGCTCGGGCTCGATCTGAGCGGCACAGCCGGTAACGATGATGCGGGCATTCGGCCGTTCGCGCCGGATACGCCGGATTGTCTGGCCGGCCTGACGGACGGCTTCCGCCGTGACGGCACAGGTATTCACGATCACGGCATCTGAAAGACCGGCTTGCGCTGAGTGGCGGCGCATCACCTCCGACTCGTAAGCATTGAGCCGGCAGCCAAGCGTGACGATTTCCGTTCCCGACATCGCGACCTTTACTAAACCTTGGCGGGCGCCCGGCCCGGAAGTACGATCTCGCCCTTGTATTCGAGTTCGGCCGGACCCGTCATCAAGACGCGGTTCTCCGGTGTCCATTTGATGGCGAGCGAACCGCCGGGGAGTTGCACGGTCACTTCCCGATCGGTCAAGTTCTTGCGCATGGCGGCAACGGCGGCCGCACAGGCCGCTGTTCCGCACGCCTTCGTTAGCCCGGCGCCGCGCTCCCACGTCCTGATACGTATGTGCGTTCGCGATTGCACGTGGGCGAGGGTTATGTTGGCACGCTCAGGAAAAATGGGATGATTCTCGAGCAGGGGCCCAAATTTTTCGAGGTCGTAGGCTTCCACATCTTCAACCCAGAAGATCGCATGCGGATTGCCGACATTCACCACTGAGGGGGAATGCAGAATTGGTCTGTCTATAGGGCCGATCTGAAGCTCGATCCGGCGTGTGTCGTAGAATTCTTCGCTTAGCGGAATTTCGTCCCACTTGAAGCGCGGCTCGCCCATATCGACCGTGATGTGATGCGCGTCCTCGACGGACACGTCGAGCAGGCCGGCCTTCGTTTCATAACGTTGCACGCCTTGTCCGGTTCTCATTTGCTCGAGAAGCGCGATGCAGCGCGTGCCGTTTCCGCAAGCCGAGGACTCAGACCCGTCCGCGTTATAGATGCGCACGAAGGCCAAAGTGCCACGTTTTTTCGGATCGTGAAGGGTCATCAACTGGTCAAAGTGCGAGCGTGGTCCGGCTGCAATCGTGCGTACCTCCTCGGGGGTTAGCACCTTGGTGCTGCCGCGCAGATCGACCACCACGATCTCGTTGCCGAGGCCGTTCATTTTCAGAAATGGGAGGGTGGTGGTGCCGGTCATGGCGCCATATATGGCGTCTTGAGATCGAAAGGCAATCGAGGGAGAGGCTGAACTCCATGCGACCCAGATGCAAGGCTGTTCTTGCGCTTAAAATCCTAATCTTTTCCGCGTCTTGCCCGTTCATAGGACTTGCTGAGCAGACGAACGCACCGTTATCCGTACATCCGAGCAAGGTTGAGGTTGCGACCTTTGCGGAAGGACTTGCCCATCCTTGGGGCCTGGCATTCCTGCCGGAGGGACGCTTGCTGGTGACCGAGCGGCCCGGCCGCATGCGGCTCGTCTCCGAGGACGGCAAGCTTTCGGCGCCCATCGCCAACGTGCCCAAAGTCTTGGCCCAGGGTCAGGGCGGGTTGCTCGATGTTGTGCTCGCCCCCGACTACAATACAACCGGCCACATCTATTTCTCATTTTCCGAGCCACGTGCGGAAGGCAAGAGTGGCACTTCGGTTGCGCGCGCTAAGCTCGTTCTCGACGGCGAGGGCGGACGTCTCGAAGATATCACCGTCGTTTTTCGACAGCTTCCGGCCTATCGAACGCAACATCACTACGGCTCGCGCCTCGTCTTTCGCGCCGACGGAACGCTCTATGTCACTCTTGGCGAACGAGGCGATATGGAGCAGGCACAGAACCCGAAGCATCACATCGGGAAAATCGTACGCATCAATCCGGATGGCACGGTGCCTGCCGACAATCCCAAATTTGAAGGGTGGGCCCCTGAGATCTGGTCGATTGGTCATCGCAACATTCAAGGCGCCGCACTCGATCCCGCGACGGGGGAGCTCTGGATCGTAGAACATGGTGCCCGTGGCGGCGATGAGCTCAACAAACCGGAGCCGGGTAAGAATTACGGCTGGCCCATCATTACCTGGGGCATCGACTATTCCGGCAAGAAGATCGGCATAGGCACCGCGAAGGAAGGCCTTGAACAGCCTGTCTACTATTGGAAGCCTTCGATCGCGACGTCAGGATTAACCTTCTACTCGGGCGATCTCTTCCCGGAATGGAAGGGAGATATCTTTGTTGGCGGACTTGGTGGCGGACACGTGCAGCGCTTGGACCTTGAGGAGGGAAAGGTTGTCGCTCACGAAAGGTTGCTTGCGGAATTCAACGAACGCATTCGCGATGTGCGGGCGGGACCGGATGGTGCCCTGTGGATCTTGACCGATAGCAGTAAAGGCAAAGTGCTACGTATTACGCCCGCGAAGTGAAGCTTCGAGATCAAATCTATCGGGACCCGGTGGGTCCGCCAGCGGGATCGTGGAAGGAATCCTTCGGCTTGGGCTTGGCGACGTTGTAGACGTAGGCCTTTTCTTCGTGAGTGATCTGGCAATCGTTGTTCTTATCCAGCATCCGGAAGGCAGCGTTCTGTTTGCCGGTCAATTCGTCGACACTCACTTTGCCGTCCTTGTTGCCGTCGTAGTAGGCGTGATCGGCAACATCGAACAAGCGGTCCAGCTTGGCGATCGACGACCATTCCTGAAGTGTGAGCGCGCCGTCACCATCTCCATCTGACTGCCGCAAAAGACCCGAGGAATATTGTTTCCACTCGTCGCAGGTCGTGACGTTGTCTTTGTTGACGTCCCACGTCTGCGCCGCGCTGAGGAAAGTAACGTCGGTATCGGAGGCCGAACTGAATGGATTTGAGGATGAGGCACACGCGGCAACGAGAATCCCTGTCGCCAGGCATCCTGCAATCGCTGACCAGAACCGTGGCCAAAACCTTGGCATGTTGGCTTCGCCCATAACCCTACTATTCCCGCCAGTCGAATGAACCCGCACCATCGGCCAACGAGTAAGCGAAATTATGGTGAAACGCACGCGCGAAAGCCGTTACACCGCCTGGCTAATCCCCGCTATTCGCAGCCCATGCGATGGCCGGAGGTAGTATCAGTCCTTTAAGAGCCGATACGCCGCACCGAAGAGACCGCCCTCCTGTGGCAACGGCTCGTCAAATCTCAGCCCCGCAACGCCAGACGAGAGATCGACGACATGCGCGCGCACGCGGCGGTGGTTGGGGAAGTGGATGCTCAAGGCGTCGCCGACACGGGCCAACGGAAAGCCCGAGATCACCGCACCTTCTTCTGAGAGCATGCGCACGCGGACCGGCGACGTGAAAACACCGAGGCGAGCTTCGGCAATGAATGTTTCGAGTTCTTGCGAAAGGGGGCATGATGCCGATCCGAGGTTGACACGGCGCAATCATAAATCCATACCGCTGAACCACTGCTGAAGAGGACACCTCAAACACCGTGCTGCGTCGTTAAGACGGCGTCAATCTCAGCTTCAAATTTCCAAGCGTTCCGGAAAAGATGCATTTCTTTCACGCTGGCCGCCGCCGGTGGAGTTACCCGCTAGTCGACGATCGGCGTCCAATCGCGAAAGGCCGCGGCCTGCCCGTGCTTTGCGCCATGAGAGTCAACGAGATTCCAGACACTCGCCCGTCTGATCCGGAAC
>CAZSNH010000114.1:0-7766 GCA_964607855.1 uncultured Hyphomicrobium sp.
ACTCTCGTTTCCGCCTAAGGGGCTAGCGCCATACATATTATATTGCCGCCACACGGAAACGAACATTTTGTGACGGTGAGCGCCTGCCATTTTTCTTGTCCAGGCACCTTCTTGCCGCGTTTCCTATTTGCGGAGACCCAAAGTTAACGGGCGCACCGCTGGCTCATCACGGGCCAGTTCGTCAGCAGCTCGGAGAGGAGATCCGCGCATTTCCTGAGAATGCGGCGTCTCGGCCATGGACCTCACTGCGAGTGGAAGCTAGTTTCGATCTCACTTCGGTTCGGTCCTCAATCATGAATCGCTACCGCACACTGATCGAGTCCATTTACCGGCTCTATGAGCACTCCGGCTTTTCGCTGGCCGGTTCGGTGGCGTTTTCGTTCGTTGTTTCACTTTTCCCGTTTTGCATATTCCTGGGAGCGCTCTCGGGAATTTTCGGGGGCCGTGAACTCGCGGCCCAAGCCGTCACGCAACTATTCCAGCTCCTTCCGGAGAGTGTCGCCAAGGGGCTCGCCCCCGAAGTTGAAGGCGTCATGGGGCGCAGCCGCATAGACTTGTTGACAGTGTCTGGTTTCGTCGCCCTTTTCTTTGCAACCAGCTGTATCGAGACCATGCGGGCGGCCTTGAACGGGGCGTACCGGGTCCTCGAGACGAGGTCCTACCCCGTCTGTTTGGCGATCAGCATGCTCTTCGTGTTCGTCAGCGCCGTATCTATGCTGGTGATTACCTGGTTTATCGTTGTCGGCCCTTCAATCGCTGCGGAAATTGCAGAGTACGAGCCAGACTGGGCCAAATCGATCTTCGATCAGAGCTGGTTTTCGACAGGCTGGCGTTATGCCATCGCTGCCATCGTCGCCACCATCCAGCTGCTTTCGTTCCACCTCTGGCTCGCTGCAGGCCATCGAACCGTGAAAGACATCTGGCCCGGCGTTGCATTGTCCGTGGTACTCTGGCTCACCATCGCCGCTTTCTACTCCCACTATTTGAATTTCAGCGACTACACGCGCTTTTATGCCGGTCTCTCCCAATTGATGGTGGCACTCATATTTTTCCAATTCAGCGCGATTGTGGTGATCCTCGGCGCCGAGCTCAATCGCGGCATCATGGAAATCAAGAAGCTCGGAAACAACGCATAGCTTGGCTCTTCGGCTGCACAACGGCACTTAAATGCGAAAGAAACAATGCCGCCAAAACAAAACTTACTCCTGGATTCCTCACCAGAGCCGCCTTCCCCATCATCATTTCGACTGGAAGAAAAAAAGGGTGGCCATACCGGGCCACCCTCTCCCCCAATGATCAAAACGGCTGCAGCCGTTCCAGTGCTTCGGGATCAGGCCGCACCGAAGCGCTGCTGAGATGCTTCCAGAACGTCCTCGTAGGTCCGCAGACCGGTCGTCGGAGCCGAAACCAGCACAGCCATGTTGCCCGGCTTGTGCTCGTTCTTCATCATGCGCATGTGGGCTTTAGGAATCTGCGACCACGAGAAGACTTCCGACATGCAGGGGTCGATGCGCCGCTCTATGACGAGCTTGTTGGCCTGGCTTGCCTGCTGGAGGTTCGCGAAGTGTGAGCCCTGAACGCGTTTCTGGTGCATCCACAGATAGCGGGCATCCATGGTGAGGTTGTAGCCGGTTGTTCCGGCGCAAATCACGACCATTCCGCCGCGTTTGACAACCTGTACGGACACTGGGATCGTGGCCTCACCGGGGTGCTCGAATACCATGTCGACATTGACGCCCTTGCCGGTGATGTCCCAAATGGCCTTGCCGAAATTGCGCATCTCCTTGAGCCACGCATTGTATTCCGGCGAATTAACCTTCGGAAGCTGTCCCCAGCAATTGAACTGCTTGCGGTTGATGACACCCTTGGCGCCGAGCTGCATCACGTAATCGCGCTTGTCTTCGTCGGAGACTACCCCGATCGCATTGGCGCCCGACGTCGCGCAAAGCTGTACGGCGAAGCACCCGAGACCGCCCGATGCGCCCCACACGAGCACATTGTGGCCGGGTCGCAGAACATGCGGACGGTGACCGAACAGCATACGATAGGCTGTCGCGAGGGTGAGCGTGTAACAGGCGCTCTCCTCCCACGTGAGATGCTTCGGACGCTCGAGAAGCTGACGGTCCTGAACGCGCGTAAACTGTGCAAAGGAACCATCGGGTGTTTCATAACCCCAGATGCGCTGCGAGGGCGAAAACATCGGATCGCCGCCGTTGCACTCCTCGTCGTCGCCATCGTCCTGATTACAGTGGACGACGACCTCGTCACCGACTTTCCAGCGCTTCACCTTCGAGCCAACAGCCCAGACGATGCCAGATGCATCCGAGCCTGCGACATGATACGGATTCTTGTGTACATCTTTGATCGGCGAGATCGGCACGCCGAGTGAGGCCCAGACGCCGTTGTAGTTGACGCCCGCGGCCATGACGAGAACGAGAACGTCATGGCTGTCGAGTTCCCATGTCGGGAGCACTTCGACTTGCATGGCTTTGTCAGGTTCGCCGTGTCGCTCCTCGCGAATCGACCATGCATACATTTTCTTCGGAACATGGCCGAGAGGAGGAATCTCTCCCACCTCGTACAAGTCCTTTTTTCCTTCCACGATGGCTGGTATCGCAATTCCCGTCGCCATATCTTCTCTCTTGGCGGCGCTCTGGCTCGACATGCTCCCGTCTCTCCCTAACGGCTTTCTGTTCCCCGCATGGCCGGCAATTGCTGCGGCGCCAAATATGCACCCTGCGCTTTGCCCGCAATGGGCCCTTTTCAAGCATTTTTTCGCGCCGCAATAAAGGGGGTCCGCCGATCCAGGCCAGCCTTAAGCCTCCTTTAAGGAATAGATGTTAGTATTTTGTTCATTGTCGGTCCTGCCGTTCCAACGGCGGAGCGCAACGAAATGGTCGAGTGTGTTACCCCCAAAAAAGGGGCAAAATGCCCGAAACCCTCAAAATGATCCTGGCCGCAACGCCGTTCACTTACTCGGTGACGCTGGCTCTTGTCCTGTGGGCCTCCATCATCGTCCGCACGATGACGGATTCGACCCAAATGGCGCTGCTCATGGCCCCATTTATTGGTTTCGGAGCGCTTGCTGGGGTCTATTTCTTCCGTGAGTTCGAGATCGTCATCTCGAGCGATAGGGAGTCGAACATTATTGCTACGGCCGCCGCCGGCATGTGCATTATGATGCTGATCATGCTGGTTTTCGGCCGAATCTGCCGCCATTTTTCCGACAAGCAGAAAACGGGACTCGAGGGCCGGATCGATCCGACCCTAAAGGATGGCGAATCCACAGCTTGGCAGCCCGGATCGCGCTAGCAGCAGACCCCCCGAGACAACATAACGCGCCCTTTGGGCTCGTGCAGGATCTAGCGATCCGCCAAAACCGGCTGGCAATGCATTTTGCATTGCAACCCCTTCCGGGTGCGTTAAGCGTTGAGAAAACGCCAACCGAGAGACCTCTGATGTCTGCCAAAGAGACCAGCAAATCGCCGCTCCAAACTGGATCTTCCGGAGCGAGGCCCGAGCGTGACAAGCCCTGGTTGTTCCGAACATACGCCGGCCATTCAACGGCGGAAAAATCGAATGCGCTCTATCAGAAGAACTTGTCCAAGGGGCAGACCGGCCTTTCGATCGCTTTCGATCTGCCGACGCAGACGGGCTACGATTCTGATCACGAACTCGCACGCGGTGAAGTCGGCAAGGTTGGCGTGCCGGTGTCCCACCTTGGCGATATGCGCACGCTGCTTGGCGGCATTCCACTTGACCAAATGAACACGTCGATGACGATCAACGCCACGGCTGCGTGGCTGTTGTCGCTCTACGTCGCGTTCGCCGACGAGCAAGGCGTGTCGCGATCCAAACTGACGGGCACCATCCAGAACGACATCATCAAGGAATACCTCTCTCGCGGAACTTACGTTTTCCCGCCGGAACCGTCGCTGCGTCTCATCAAGGATACCATCGTTTTCTCCACTCGCGAGGTTCCAAAATGGAACCCGACGAATGTCTGCTCCTATCACCTGCAGGAAGCGGGAGCGACCCCGGTCCAGGAATTGGCGTTTGCGCTCGCCACCGCATTGGCTGTTCTCGATACGGTAAAAAAATCAGGTGAAGTCCCGGCGGCCGAGTTCGGCAACGTCGTGGGGCGTGTTTCATTCTTCGTCAATGCCGGCCTGCGCTTTGTGACCGAAATCTGCAAGATGCGGGCGTTTACCGAATTGTGGGACGAGATCACCCGCGAGCGCTATGGCGTCACTGATCCCAAGAACCGGCTTTTCCGCTACGGCGTGCAGGTGAACTCGCTCGGTCTCACCGAGCAGCAACCGGAAAACAACGTCTACCGGATTCTGCTTGAGATGCTGGCCGTCACTCTCTCCAAGAAGGCGCGTGCGCGCGCCGTGCAGCTTCCGGCATGGAACGAGGCTCTCGGGCTGCCCCGCCCCTGGGACCAGCAGTGGTCGCTTAGAATGCAGCAGATCCTCGCTTACGAAACCGATCTGCTCGACTACGGCGATATTTTTGACGGCTCGACCGAGATTGCCCGCAAAGTGGGCGAGCTCAAGGAAGAGGCCAAAGCCGAATTGAAGACCATCGAGGCCATGGGCGGCGCAGTTGCTGCAATCGACTACATGAAGCGCCGCCTGGTGGAGAGCAACACGGAGCGGCTGCGCGGCATCGAAACCGGCGATCAGACCGTCGTTGGAGTAAATCGCTGGACGGAAACCGAGCCTTCACCACTTGTAAGTGGCGAAGGCGCGATCATGGTGGTCGATCCAGCCGTTGAAGCCGAGCAGATCGAGCGGCTCAAGGCCTGGCGCGCAAGCCGCAATGCCAAGGCGGTCGCTTCGGCATTGGCAGACCTCGAGCGTGCGGCGAAAGAGGGCCGCAACATCATGGAGCCTTCAATCGCGGCTGCGCGCGCGGGCGTGACGACGGGCGAGTGGGGCGCGACACTGCGCAAAGTGTTCGGCGAATACCGGGCGCCTACTGGCGTTGCGCAGGCGGCCATCCTGCGCGATGGGGCTGGCCTCGATGAGGTTCGCACCCATGTCGAAGCCGTCTCGAACAGGCTTGGCCGCCGCGTCAAATTCCTGGTCGGCAAGCCGGGTCTCGACGGCCATTCCAATGGTGCCGAACAGATCGCCGTGCGGGCCCGCGACTGCGGCATGGAAGTTGTCTACGAAGGCATCCGCTTGACGCCCGGACAGATCGTGCGCGCCGCCCTCGACGAAGCGGTACACGTTGTCGGCCTGTCGATCCTGTCGGGCAGCCACGTCCCTCTTGTAAAGGAAGTCATGGAAAAAATGCGCGCCGAAGGGCTCGATGAAATTCCTGTGATCGTTGGCGGCATTATTCCGCCTGAAGATGCGGTGAAGCTTAAGGCCTTCGGCGTGGCTGCCGTGTACACACCCAAGGACTTCCAGCTCAACGATATCATGGCCGATATCGTGAAGCTCGTTGACCGACAGGCCCGGGCGGCTTGATGGCGGATGGCGGGCGTGGAAGCTTCCGATTGAGGAGAGACCAAATTGCGCGATGACACACGAAAACGGCTCGATCGCCTCATCTGGCTTCAAAGAGCAAAGATTGCCAGCGGCTTTCTCGCCGCCTGTCTTTTGATTGGAGCTGGTTTTTGGCTCGAGAATCTTGAGACAACCGTCGAAAACAAGAAAGTCGGCGGAGTGGTAACGGGCATCGGTCCCTTCAGTGTGCCCGGTGCAACCGGCAGAGCCGACGGGCTCAGCGTCGATATTGCGCTCGACGATGGACGCCATGCCCGCGTCGTCGCCTTGAAGACGGCGAATCCCAAGGTCGGGGACCATGTCGAAATTGCGGAGCATATTCACGCAACGGGCCGGCACACATTTACTTGGAGATAGTTCGCTGGTGGGCGCGCGTTGACGCCCGAGAAACGCGGGCTATATTGCGCGCTCTTTGGTGAGCCTCTGTGGCGGAACGGTAGACGCGGCAGACTCAAAATCTGTTGTCCGCGAGGACGTGGGGGTTCGAGTCCCTCCAGGGGCACCAATAAATTCGTTGGCGCAGAGATGCTCCATTGAGGCGTGTCAATTCAATGCGGGCGCATCTCATGACCAATCGACCTCGCCAGATTGCCCCCCGTCAAATAAGTGTGTTAGGTGGCATTCGTGCCTCGAAGGCCGGAGTAGCGATGCGCGTCACGCCAATACTTACAGCAATTGCGATCCTGACTTTTTCTGTTGCCAAGGAAGCGGCAGCAGGGCCCGCGCTCTTATTCGATCCGGAGGATGGCAAAGTCCTTTACGCGGAAGATCCCGACAGCCAATGGCATCCTGCGTCTCTCACTAAGATCATGACCGCCTACCTTACGTTCGAGGCGCTGAAGTCGGGCAAGCTTACGCTCGAGACTATGATCCCCATGAGCGTCAATGCCAGCAAGGTTCAACCGAGCAAGCTCGGCCTACCGGTTGGTGTTGAAATTAGCGTCGACGTCGCGCTTCAAGCGCTCATCATCAAATCGGCGAACGACGTTGCGATCATGCTTGCCGAGACGATCGCCGGCTCGGAGGCTCAATTTGTCGAGCTCATGAATGCGACTGCCCGCCGGCTAGGCATGACGCGCACGACCTTCGTCAATACGAACGGCCTGCCGACCCCGGAGCAAATGACCACCGCACGAGACTTGGCCAAGCTCGGGCGCGCCGTTCTGAGGGACTTTCCGGAATACAACCACTATTGGGCGATGAAAGAGGCTCGTATCGGAAAAACGCTCCTCACCTCGCACAACGGACTGCTCAAATCATTCGAAGGTGCCGATGGCCTCAAAACAGGCTTCATTTGCGATTCCGGTTTTAACGTCGTCGCCAGTGCGACTCGCGACGGGAAGCGGCTCATTGCGGTAGTGCTCGGCGAGATCAACGCCAAGGACCGCACAATGCGCGCTGCGAGCCTGCTCGAGCACGGTTTCCAGCAACTCGGCTGGAAGCAGATGTTCAACCCCACGACAATCGACAACATGGCCCCACCACCCGAGACCAAGGGCATCACGAATATGCGTCAAACGGTGGCGACCTGGGATTGCGGGACCGCCAAACCCAAAGCCAAATTGGCCAAAAAGAAGACACGTCCCAAAGTGGTAAAGGCCGAAGGCAATAAAGCGGGACAGCTCGCAACCCCGGCAGCGAGTGGCACGGAGGCTCCGGCACCATCAAAGACCGTTCCCGAAACAAAGCCCGCGAAACCAAAGGCCAACCAGCCTTCACCAGCACCTAAACCCGAGGTCGCTGCGCCCGTTCCCGAACCTCCAGCGGGCGCCGGGGCGGACGGCGCCGCCCAATAACGGCTTCTGGCGTCATTCTTGCTTCACATCGGTGCAGAATGAGGCAGTAGCGCAAATTGAGGCAAGCCATGCCGGCAGGGGCACGCGGTAAGGAACCGGTTAAGACGCCAGCAGAGGCTGTCTGGCAGGTGGGTGGTGACGTCACGCCCTCACCTCGTGAGGTGGAAATGATGGCGCTCGTTCTCGAAGGCCGGCATGGGCGCTACGCAGCCGATGTCGCTGAATTCTTTTCGAGCTTCCATGCCTCTAACGGCGACGCGGGACGCTCCTGGGCATGGGCGGGCGTCGCCGAGACCGTCCGTCGCCGCGAAAAAATCCGCGTTTCTCACATTTAAAATATGTCGATTAGCGTCTCCCACCTTTCCTCGCCGGTCAATCTGAGGCACGTCTTCCGCCGCATCCGTACGCCCGTGGAAACGTTCCTGATCAGCACGGACGAACGCGCCCGCGC
>CAZSNH010000115.1:0-7720 GCA_964607855.1 uncultured Hyphomicrobium sp.
ATAGGTGGTCGAGGACGTCGGTCTTGTAACCGTAAGAGCCAATGTTCTTGAGTTCGACACGGAACATGAGAGAGCGGTCGGGATCGATGTCGCGCTCGGGGTCGTCGATGAGCGATTCTGCGTAAATGGCGCTGATCGCGAAGCATTCGTCGCCGTAACGCAGCTGGATCTGGTCGGTGCGGCGTTCGCCGGCGTCGAGGTCATAACGCATAGAGCCGAACAGCGTCCAGCGATCGGTAAGACGCAAACCGAGCGATCCGACGATGTCCTGCTCGGCGAATTTCTTTCCAAGCTCTGGGTCGTTGGCGGTGTAGGTATAGGTCGCCTGAGCCGTAACTGGACCGTAGTCGAAAGCGAATGACAAGTCCTCGCGCCGGAGCGCCAGATCCTCATCGTCGAGCCGGGTTTGCGAGATGAAGCGGAACACCTCATTAGGAGCGAAATAGAGCCCCCCGACATAATCAGAAGTGTCGGTTTCCAGACCGCTCAAAGGATTGAACTCGTAGTTGCCGTCGCTGTCGCGGCCCGGATCGCGATAAGCGTTGTCACCCTTCAAGTGATAGCTCTGGCCTGCAAGCACGCGCACGTAACCTCCGGAGTGAGATTGGAAGGTGTATTGGACGCCGACATTGGCCCGCGTTCCCGTCTCCATGCGGTCGTAGCCCGAGAACTTGGAGCTGTCGAAGAGGTTGGTGACGTCGAAGACCAGGCTCTTGGCGTCCTCGTCGGGTAGATTGCGTTGCTCGACGCTGTTCTGGCGCGTGATGACCTGGCCGATGGGCTCGATCACGTGGCTGGCGTTGGATGTCGTGGCGACCCAGGGATATGCGATCGTCACGCCGCCCGTGGCAAGTCCGCGGGCAACGCTCTCGCTGTCTATGAGGTCGCCGGTCTGAGGGTCCTCCACGTTGTTGTACTGATAGAGGTCGCCCCTCAGTTCCGCGAAGGGGGTGTAGGTGATGCCGATGGCGTCGGTGAGCTTGCGGCGCCATTTCACCTCGCTGATCACGCGATTGATGTCCTCTTTGCGCGAATAGCCATCGGTTCCGGTACGCGAGAAGCTCAACGCGTTCGACGTTACACTGAGCTCACCGCCCAGGATGGGATCGGCGAGGATGTAATTGTGGTCAACAATGGGGTGGACGCGGGATTCGGACTCGGCGGTGTCGTCGAGCAGAAGCCCGCCGAAGTGGTAGAGATTGACGCCGAGGTAGTTCCGGTCGGAAAGGCCCACGAGATACGCGTTGTTGATGCGGTCTGTGAGCAGCACATTGTCGAACTTGTAGAAGCGCCGGAAGGTGTCGTCGGACTCGAACGTCGCGTTCCAGCCATATCGCCACCAGCTACCAAGGGAGAAGTCGCCTTTCGTCTCGATGCTGCCCCGGAATCCATCAAGCTCACGACGCCGATCGGGATCGACGTCTCCGGGCAAATTGTCCCCGTCTTGGTCAATACCGGCGAGATTAATCGAGTACTGGCCGTCCGCGATGCGGTGGCGCCAATCGACCTTGTACATCACCCCTTGCTCACTCAAGTACATGGGCCGCAGCGTGACGTCGTAATTGGGGGCGAGAGCAAAATAGTAGGGGGTCTCGACAAACCAGCCGAGATCATCGGAATTGCCGTAAACCGGCATCAGGAAGCCGCTCTTGCGCTTCACCGAAGGATCCGCGTGCTGGAAGTAGGGAAGATACAACACAGGCATGCCGAAGACCTCGAACTGAGCGTCTTGGTAGCTGATGGTGGCGGCAGCCTGATCGTGAATGACCTTCTTGGCGCTGATGCACCAAACAGGTGGTATTCCCGGTTCGCTCTTACAGGGTGTGTACTTGGCACCAAGGAATTCGGTGACATTACCCTCGCGGCGTGTCCCGCGCTCGGCAACGATCCGGTCGTCGTCCTTGGTGACGACGCTCAGCGATTGCACGAAGCCGTCCCGGAAGTCGTCGGTGATGTCGTAGCGATCGGCTCGGATGATGTTCCCGCTCGCTTCGCGAAGCTCGACGTTGCCATTCGCCGAGAGCGTGTTGGCACTCTGGTCGTAGATGACCTCGTCCGCCTTGAGGATATTGTTGTTGTAGTAGATTTCGACGTTGCCCTTGGCGATTACGCGGTTGCCCTTGGTGTCGTAGATGAGCTGATCACCTTGGAGGTAGAGGGGCTGGGTTTTGTCGAGCTTCGGCGTGGAGCTGAAGAGGCTGCCGGGCGATTTGGGAACCGAGGTTTCATTCTGTGACTGGGCCAAGACCGAGCTGGGGGCAGCCCAAGCCGCGAATGCCAGGAGAAACGCGAGAGCACGAATCACAACGCCTCCGGTCGCCGCCTGGCGCCAGAGGTATTGCCGTCCAAAGTACTCACGCACCCGCGGTGTTGGCACACCACGCATCCCTCAACCATCCTCCTGGTGCAAAAGCACCGTCGTCGAAACCATGATCGTGAGAAGTACCGGCAACCAGACGGCCGCCCACGGCGGTGCCAATCCGGCGACCCCCAATTGTCGCGATACCTCAGCCAACAGAAAGAAGCCTAATCCCCCTGCCAACCCCAGGATGACCATAGTCTGGATGCCCCCGGAGCGGAATGACCGCAACGACACAGTGGCCGCCAAAAGAACCATGGCGACGCAGAGGAGTGGGCGGGATACCAGAAGGGCATATTGAACGCGCAGCGCGGAGGTAGAAAGTTTCGCTTTTTCAGTGGCTTCTATGAGATCCGGCAGTTCCCAAACGGAAAGCGAAATGACACTTCCGAAGGCATCTGCAACGCGCTCTGGAGTAAGGTATGTCGAGAGCAAAAACGATTGCACTTTTTCGGGCCGCGCGCCCACTGTCGAAACAACCGCGTCCCGCAGGTCCCAGTACCCCTCCCTGAGGTTGGCCTCCTTGGCGTCGATCCGCGCACTGAATTTACCCTCCTTATCGAAGACAAACGCCGTCACACGACTGAGCCTGGCCCCTTTCTTGGAAGCGTGGGACGCATTCATCACGGACTCGCCGTCAAGCCCATCCTGGCGCAGCCACGAACCCGATCCGCGCGTGCGCATCTTGTTCGTTTCACGTCCGAAAGAATCTGCCGTGAGCTTTTCAGCGACGTCCCGCGAATAGGCGGCAAACGGATTGTAGACCGTTACAGCCAGTGCTCCGAGCAGGAAGGCGACCAAAACACCTGGGCGAAGGAATTGCCAGACCGACATGCCCCCAGAACGCATGACAGCGAGTTCGCTTTTGCGGGCAAGGAGGAGCAGCGTCGCAATGGAACCGACCAGAACGGCAAATGCCAGCAAGAGCTCGCTGTAGGCGGGAAGGCGGAGCATTGTGATCCAGGCGAGCTTCCATCCCGGGACGGCGCCGTACTTCCCCGACAGGCGCAAGAGCTCGACAAAATCGATCATGAAGATCAGCACCGAGCAAAGAGCGAAGGTGCCGAGCATACCAACGAGGAAGCGGCGCGCGAGATAAAATTCGAGGGTCGGCGCGCTCATCATCGCTTCACCCCTCCTGAGCGGGAGTTGGGCCAAAGAGCGTTGGTCGCCATCTCCCGCAGGCTCTGCACATAAGGCATCAGGCGATCAGTAGCAGATTCGACTATCGAGAAGCGGCGACGCGGTCTCGCGCCGGAGCGCACCGCGAAAAGGGCCATAACGCAGGTGAGGAGTGGTATGCCGTAGAGGCCGATCACAGCCAAGGGACTGATCACGGCCAGGTTGTTGACGGCAAGGCCGGCAAACCTGCTGCCACTAGCCACTAGGAATCCGCCAACCATGCGTTCGGCGCGCCCTTGGCGCGTACTTTGCGCTTGTCCGACGCTCGCCAGCGCAATGAGCACAAAGGCGAGCGGATAGAGAGGATTGGCGAAGCGCTCGTGCAATTCGGCCCGGAATTGCCCGGGATTTGTCTTGAAATAGGAGCTGTCAGGTTCGGGATTGACGAGTTCACCGAAGTAGCGCTCGCGCGGCTTGAAGTCGTTCTTTTCCTCTTCCTTCTTCTCGAACTGGTCGAGATCAATGGCATACTTCTCAAAAGCAATGATCTCGGCAGGATCCCCAGCTTCATTGCGCTGAACGATGTGCCCATCTGTCATGACGACATACGCATCCGCGCCCTGTTTGACGACGATTGCGCGGTCGGCGAGATAGGAGCGTGTCTCGGGCGCTTTGCGCGCGTCATGCATAAGAACGCCCTGTAGCTCGCCGTTGACGCTCCTATCGCGGATATGAAATGTCAGGCCCTGTTCGGGACTTGAGAATTTTCCGGGCTGAATGACTTGGGTAAGGAGGTCGGTGCGCACCTCGAGAATGAGCTCTCGAAGATGTCGCAGGCTCCAGGGCATTGCAAAATGATTGACGAAAAACACGAGCCCCATGACCACGGCGGCAAGGAGCAGAAGGGGCCGTCCCACGGTCCAGATCGTTGCACCGGAGGCGGTGAGCACGATGAGCTCACTGTCTCCATTGAGGCGGTTCAGGGTGTGAATGACGGCGATGAGGAGAGCAAAGGGTGCGACGATCGCCATCAGGTTGGGAAGGGCAAGCGTCGTCATCTTGAACAGCACCATGCCGCTTTGCCCGTCGCCGGTGACGACACTGAGTTCGCGAAGCGCGAGCGCAATCCAGACGATGCCGGTCAACGAGAGCACGATGAGCAGAAATGCTCCCGTGGCCTGTCTCAGAACATAGCGCCCGAAGGTGGTCATGCCGTCTACTGATTGTCCCCCTCAGACCTCCGGCCCCCACATCGCCTTAGCGCTCATAACCCTTCCGCGAAGACTGCCTGGCCGGCTCGGAAATCGTCAAAATCCCCGATTACGCCGTCCCACAGGACGGTGGCGGAATTTCGTCCGGTTCCAGTAGGATAGAGGGCGGCTGGCGAATGGGGAGGGCGTGGCTCGCCCTGCAAAGTATTTGGTCCGCTTTCCGGCCTCTTAGGGGAAAGTTCTCTATTGGGCTTGAACTTCGCCACCAGGGGCATCATGTTGGCCCTCGATCAGACCTTTTTCCCCTGCCACGAGCGCATGACCCCAAGCAGCCGATCGGCGTCGCGTCTGCCTGTCACGCGATGCAGTTACGCCGATCCGGTTTTGGCTATGGAACGGCTCAACTTTAGCGGCATGGGCCAAACCAGGAGCCTTACTTGCCGATGTCGAATAGCCTCGAAATCTCATTTGCCTCCCTTTCTGCTCCCCTTGAGTCCGTCGCGGCGGCGTTCTCGGCCCAAGATCTCGTCCTCGGGCACACCGTACAGGGTCTTAATACGAAGTCGGGCGGAGCCTTGATCAAGGCAGCGGAGGCCGGCAACTTCAAAGGCAAATCGAAGAGCTCGGTCGAACTCTTAGCTCCACCCAAGCTCGATGTCTCCCGCTTCATTCTGATTGGAGCTGGCAAGACAGGTGAACTCACTGATCAGGACTGGATCAATTTGGGTGGCACCGCAATTGGCCATATCACTCAGCGCAAGACCAAGTCGGCAAGCCTCCTCGTCGACATCTCGGCAACGGGAGATCGCAAGGCCGATGCGGTCGCTGCCGACCTGGCACTGGGAGCGCTTTTGCGCCACTACAGCTTCCAGAAGTATCTCACGAAGAAAAACGCCAGTAGCGACAATGCAAACGGCGAAGCGGAGGCCCCATCGGCGCGCGACGGCATTTCGAAGCTTGTCGTTCACTGTCCGGATCCCGATAAGGCCCGCGTCCATTTCCAGCGAAATCGTGCAATCGCAAACGGCGTCTATCTGGCGCGTGATCTCGTCAATGAGCCCGCCAATGTTCTCGGCCCCGTCGAGTTTGCCGAGCGCGTGCGTGAGCTCGAGAAAGTGGGCGTCGAGGTCGAGGTGCTTGATGTCGACCAGATGACGGCGCTCAAAATGAACACACTTCTCGCGGTCGGGCAGGGGAGTGCGCGCCCTTCGCGCATGTGCGTCATGCAGTGGAATGGCGCCAAATCCAAGCGCGCCAAACCGCTCTGCTTCGTGGGGAAAGGTGTCGTTTTCGATACGGGTGGTATTTCGATTAAGCCTGCCGCTGGCATGGAAGACATGAAGGGCGATATGGGCGGCGCGGCTGCGGTGACGGGGCTCATGCATGCCCTTGCCGAACGCAAAGCGAATGTGAATGCCGTGGGGCTCATTGGCCTCGTCGAGAACATGCCTTCGGGCAACGCTGTGCGCCCTGGCGATATCGTCACCTCGATGTCGGGACAAACGGTTGAAATTTTAAACACCGATGCTGAGGGCCGCCTCGTGCTGGCGGATGTGCTCTGGTACGCGCAGGAGCGTTTCAAGCCGAAGCTCGTCATCGACCTCGCGACCTTGACCGGCGCCATCATGATCGCTCTCGGCAAAGAGTACGCGGGGCTCTTCGTCAATGACGACAAGCTCTCTGACGCACTTCTCGACGCGTCGAAGTCGACAGGCGAGAAGCTCTGGCGCATGCCTCTCGACAAGAGCTTCGACAAGATGATCGACAGCAAGAACGCCGACGTGAAGAACATTGGCGGACGCTGGGCGGGCTCATGCACAGCGGCGGCATTTCTGCAGCGTTTCATCTTGAAGGACATGCCGTGGGCCCACATCGATCTCGCGGGCACGGCGATGGATGCGCCGAAAAACGAGATTAACACCAGCTGGGGTTCCGGCTGGGGCGTGCGGCTGCTCGAGCGGTTCGTGGCTGACCACCACGAGAAGGCAGAAAAGTGAGCGGGCAGCCCACAGTCATCTGCTTCAACAATGACGGGCCATCAACCGCGTCACGTCAGACTGCAACGCGTTGTTAACAAATAGGACAACCCAGATAATTTCCATAATATATATTATGCGAATTATGGATGGGCTGCGCATCGGATGCGCGGGAGCCGGATCGCGGCTAGGGAAGCCAATCATCGATCTTGGCGCACGCACTGGCAATGACGAGCGCGTAGATCGACGCCACGAACCCCGTCAGCATATTGACGCTGAGGACAATGGAAAGCAGCCGTGAAGCGCTCTCGCCCACCCAGATGGACAAGTAGCGCGCAATAGCCTCGTCAAGGTACTGCTTGAGTTTGAACAGAAGCTCGCTGGCTTCGCCTACTGGAGGTTTTGCCGCCGTATCCCAAATCGCCGTCCTCACGATGTCACTCAAGCCGGGATTCTGAACGAAGCCGAAATAATCAAGCAGTGTGACGCCACTCGAGAAAACGAGCCCGAGCGCGGCAGCGAGGCGAAAATAGCCCCAGCGCTGAGGTTTGGCGCCGAGCGCGCGTTTCAACCAGCGCAGTAGACTTGTTCCAGCAAAGAGTGTTGCCGCGAAAACGATTGCGACGTAGGTGAGACGCCCCCGATCGGTGCCCGAAAACGTGAGTAGTGCCGCAAGGCCCGCGAGCAGCGACTTGATGATTGTCTCTCCGGCCGCATAGGCCATGGCCGCGAATGATCGCCCCACGCGAGGCCGGCCGAAATAAAAGGTGTACTCATTTTGAAGGCGTGCATATTCGAGCATCAAGCCGAGTCCGAATGCAAGTGCCGCCGTGAGCAGCGAGAACGCGATCGGATACGTGAGGGCGAGCCAGGCCGAAAGAGCGATGGCCGCCACCTCGAAAGCCAGAACCAAGGCGTTGCTCAATATATTGAGCAGCATGGAAAACGCTCCCGTACTCGCTAAAACGTGCCTTTTTCTGGGTGCGACCACACCGACCCTGCGACCCCCCAGCGCCATCGCAGATTAGGCTAACAGAGCCGCGAACAGGACA